>JAYUWT010000510.1:0-7409 GCA_043753405.1 Saprospiraceae bacterium
TCATGGAATTAAATAATCTGAGACCGGCAAAAGGTTCGAATAAGTCAAGCAAAAGAATAGCCAGAGGTCAGGGTAGTGGTCGCGGTGGTACAGCCACAAGAGGACATAAAGGAGATAAAGCCCGTGCGGGTTTTAAAGCAAAAAGAGCACATGAAGGTGGTCAGATGCCTTTACAAATGCGTTTGCCTAAATTCGGTTTCAAAAATGTAAACAGAGTAGAATACGTGGCGATCAACCTTAATACGCTGGATGCATTAGCTGAGATCCACAATGTAACTGAGATCAATTTCGAATTTTTGACAGCTAAAAAAGTTATCAAAAAATCTGAGAAATTTAAGATCCTTGGTACCGGTGAATTACATAAAGTGCTTACTGTAAGTGCTCATGCTGCTTCTAAAATTGCACAGGAGAAGATCGAAGGTTTGGGCGGAACATTTACAGCCATTTAATATCTGCCTTTTTTAAAACACTTTTGTAGAGAAAACAAACATTTAGTAAGAGGATGAAAAGATTTATCGACACTTTAAAGAATATTTGGACCATTAAGGAACTGAGAAATCGTATACTTTATACGCTTCTATTGTTGTTTGTATTTCGTTTAGGTTCTTATATCGTATTACCTGGTGTAATATCTGATGTTTTATCAAATGTAGCTAAAGGAAGAAGTGCCAATGACCTTTTAGGTTTGATCAATATTTTTACCGGAGGAGCTTTTAATCAAGCTTCCATTTTTGCTTTAGGTATCATGCCTTACATCACAGCATCCATTATAATCCAGGTTTTAGGATTTGCTGTACCTTATTTCCAACGTTTACAACAGAAAGAAGGAGAGTCAGGTAGAAAAAAATTAAATCAGATCACAAGGATGCTTACCGTTGCCATCACTTTAGTACAAGGTGGCGCCTATCTTACTTATTTGAAAGGAGTTGGGGCTATTTCTCCCAATATACCAATAAGTATCTTCTGGGGATCCAACATTCTGATATTAACAACTGGTACTGTATTTGCTATGTGGTTGGGTGAAAAAATCACTGATAAAGGTATCGGAAATGGTGTTTCATTGCTGATTATGGTTGGTATCTTGTCCAGATTGCCTCAGGCATTTATCTTTGAATTTGATGCCCAAATGGCTTCAAGTGGATTAATAATATTCATACTCGAATTAGCAGCATTGTTCCTTATCATTATGTTTACAATTCTGATTGTGCAGGGGGTGCGTAAGATCCCGCTCCAGTTTCCCAAGAAAGCTATAGGAGGAGGAAGTCTTGCAGCAGGAAACAGGGAATATATTCCATTAAAAGTTAACGGAGCAGGTGTGATGCCGATCATCTTTGCCCAGGCTTTGATGTTCCTTCCGGCTATTCTGGCACAGTATTTTACAGGTACAGATGCAGGTGGAGCATCTTCAAGTGCATTTGTCCGTTCATTGAATGATCATTTTTCATTTACATACAATCTGATTTACTTCTTGTTGATCATCGTATTTACATATGTATATACAGCACTTTTGATCAATCCACAGCAATATGCTGAATATCTGAAAAGATCCAATGCATACATACCCGGTGTCAAACCAGGTAAAGATACTGAAGACTATATCGATAGTATCACTTCAAAAATTACTTTTCCGGGATCAGTAATTCTTGGGATCGTTGCTATTTTACCTGCTATAGCAGTATTATTTGGTGTAAATCCTTCCTTTGCATTATTTTTTGGTGGCACATCTCTGCTAATCATGGTGGCGGTTATCCTTGATACGCTTGCACAGATCGAAAGCCATTTGTTGATGAGAAAATACGATGGACTTGTCCAGTCAGGTAAGATCCAGGGGAGGGCTGCATCAGGTGGAATTCAAATAGGTTCTTATTAATGTTGTATACTTCCGGAATAAAAGCTGAACGATATATTTCAATTCATTCACTATTGCCCAAGAGGATCTACATATGAGCATGTTTAATTCGAAAATTAAACCAAAAAGCTCAGAAGAGATAGCAAAAATTAAAGAAAGTTGCAGCATTGTAGTTAAAGCACTGGCCCATGTAGCTTCTATTATTCGTCCCGGAGTGACAGGCAATTATTTAGATAAGGAAGCAGAAACATTGATCAATGACCTTGGAGCGAAACCCGCATTTAAAGGTTATAATGGATTTCCTGCTTCTTTATGCATTTCGATCAATGCAGCAGTAGTGCATGGTATACCCAATAATGAAGAGTTGAAAGATGGAGACGTGGTATCGGTGGATTGTGGAGCTTTGATGAATGGTTATTTTGGTGATTCTGCTTATACTTTTGCTTTAGGAACGATAAGTTCAGAGGTAAAAAAATTACTTACTGTCACTAATGAATCTTTATACAGGGGAGTTGATACTGCCCGCACCGGTGCACGAATAGGGGATATTTCTTTTGCTGTACAGGATTTTGCAGAGGTTACACATAAATTTGGCATTGTCAGAGAGCTGGTTGGACATGGTATTGGCAAAAAATTGCACGAACCACCTGATGTTCCAAATTTTGGAAAACGGGGAAATGGTTTGAGATTGGAAGAAGGTTGGACCATCGCGATCGAACCAATGGTCAATCTGGGAACCAAAGATGTTTATCAGGCTAAAGACAAATGGACCATTTTGACCAAAGATGGAAAGCCATCAGCTCACTATGAACATACAGTAGTTGTAAGAAATGGAGGGGGTGAAATCCTTACTGATCATACTCCTATCGAAATAGAAATAAAAAATAATTCAAATATAGTAAATATTTCAAGAAATATTTAGATATTTGCACTCCGAAAAAAAGGATTTATGTCAAAACAGGATATTATCAAGCAAGACGGCATCATCGAAGAGGCTTTATCCAATGCGATGTTCCGTGTAAGACTTGAGAATGACCATCAGATTTTGGCGACTATTTCGGGAAAAATGCGTATGCACTATATTAGAATACTACCCGGTGATAAAGTTTCAGTGGAGATCTCTCCATATGACCTATCACGGGGCAGGATCATATATAGATATAAATAAAATTAAAAATATTCACTGATGAAAGTAAGAGCATCAATTAAGAAACGTTCTGTCGATTGCAAAATTGTACGTAGAAACGGGAAACTTTATGTGATCAACAAAAAGAATCCTAAGTTTAAACAAAGACAAGGATAAATTTTACAACTAATAATATTATAGTTCTATGGCTCGTATAGCAGGGGTGGACCTACCTAGAAACAAAAGAGGCGTAATTGCTTTAACTTATATCTTCGGAATAGGCAGATCATTGGCGACTAAGGTTTTGGCTGACGCAGATGTTAGTGAAGACACCAAAGTAATTGACTGGACAGATGACAACATTAAGACGATATCCAGAATAGTCAATGATGAGCATAAGACTGAAGGTCAACTTAGATCAGAAATACAATTGAACATCAAGCGATTGATGGATATTGCCTGTTACAGAGGGTTAAGACACCGTAAAGGTCTTCCTTTAAGAGGCCAGCATACTAAAAACAACTCACGTACCAGAAAAGGTAAACGTAAGACTGTTGCTAACAAGAAGAAAGCAACTAAATAATTATTTAACATCTATATTTTTATAGCTTCATTATTATGGCTAAAGCACAAAAGAAAGTTAAGAAAAGAAAAGTAAGAGTCGAGTCCGATGGATTGGCTTATGTTCAAGCTAGTTTCAATAACTTGATCATCTCATTGACTAATAGACAGGGAGAAGTTATTTCCTGGGCTTCAGCTGGTAAAGCCGGTTTCAGAGGTTCAAAGAAAAATACTCCCTATGCAGCTCAGGTTGCAGCAAGTGACGCAGGTAAGGTTGCCTACGATGCAGGTCTTAGAAGTGTTGAGGTCTATGTGAAAGGCCCCGGTGCCGGACGTGAGTCAGCTATAAGAGCTATCGATGGTTCAGGTATTAAAGTAACGAAGATATTCGACGTTACTCCGATGCCTCACAATGGATGTCGTCCTCCTAAGAAAAGAAGAGTTTAATCACTACAATTTATTTAAAAGTTTAATTAGAATATGGCTAGATATACAGGACCAGCAACCAAAAAAGCAAGAGCTTTTGGTGAAGCAATTTACGGACCGGATAAATCTTTTGATAAGAAAAAATATGCACCCGGTCAACATGGGCCATCCCGTAAAAGAAAACAAAAGTCTGACTATGCTTTGCAGTTAATGGAAAAGCAAAAGGCTAAATATACTTACGGTGTATTGGAGCGCCAGTTTAGAAACACTTTTGATAAAGCTTCTAAGAAAAGTGGTGTTACGGGTACTATCCTTTTACAATATCTTGAGGCACGCCTTGACAATGTTGTTTATAGAATGGGTCTGGCAACTACAAGAAGAGGAACGCGTCAATTGGTATCTCACAGACATATATTAGTGAATGGTATTGTTACCAATATCCCTTCATACTCAGTTAAACCCGGTGACGTCATCGAAGTACGTGGTAAATCACGTGGCCTTGATGTTATTGTAAGCAATGTGAAGTCAAAACATGACAACAGAAAACACAGCTGGATCGAATGGAATGCAGAAAGAATGGAAGGTAAGTTTTTAGCTTATCCTGAAAGAGAGCAAATCCCTGAATTGATCAACGAGCAGTTGATCGTCGAACTTTACAACAAGTAAGTTTTAATTTTTGAAAGCATCATCCCCACACTATTTAAATAATCAGAATTATTTCAAATGAGTATACTAAATTTTCAAAAACCGGATAAAATTATACTTCAAAAAGCGACTGATTTCGATGGTCTTTTTGAATTTAAGCCGCTCGAACCGGGCTTTGGCCAGACAGTGGGCAACTCTCTGAGAAGAGTTTTACTTAACTCATTGGAAGGTTACGCCATTTCTGCTATCAGAATAGGTGGAGTGGATCATGAGTTTTCTACTATTCCCGGTGTTGTGGAAGATGTGATTGAGATCATCCTTAACCTTAAACAGGTTCGTCTTAAATTGCAATTGAAAGATGAAGAAATCACCAACGAAAAGATCTACTTAACTCTTAGGGGTAAAGAAGAATTCAGGTCAGGTGATATCGAACAATTTACCAACGTATTTAAAGTAATGAACCCTGATCTTTTGATCTGCAGAATGGAACCAAGTGTGACTTTGGAAGTAGAATTAACGATCACAAAGGGCAGAGGTTACGTAGCAGCTGATGAGCAGCCGGATAGAGACAATACGATCGGAGTTATTCCTATTGATTCGATCTACACACCGGTTAAAAATGTTGCTTACCAGGTATCCAATACCAGGGTAGGACAAAGAACGGACTACGAGAAACTTACTATAGAAGTTAAAACAGATGGTACCATCCATCCTGAAGATGCTGTAAAAGAAGCTTCAAGGATCCTGATCCAGCATTTGATGTTGATCACGGATGAGAACATATCATTTGATGATGCTACCAAAGGCGAAGAGAATGTTGTTGATGAGCACATTCTGCATATGCGTAAGTTGCTTAAGACCACGTTAGAGGATCTTGATCTTTCAGTCAGGGCATATAACTGTCTTAAAGCAGCTAAGATCAATTCCCTTGGCGAAATGGTTCAGTATGAAACACATGAACTATTGAAGTTCCGTAACTTCGGAAAAAAATCATTGGTAGAGATCGAAGAATTGTTATCGACTAAAGGTCTTCACTTCGGAATGGACCTTTCAAAATATAAATTGGACGAAGAATAATTGCAGATTCTGATCTGCTTTAATTAATCATAAATAATTGCAAATTACAGACGCATTCAATTGCGTTCGTGTTGCGAAGTAAAAAAAATTATCACACATGAGACACGGCAATAAACTAAACGCTTTAGGTAGAACCCGCTCCCACAGGGATGCTATGCTTAAGAATATGGCATCTTCACTGATAGAGCACAAGAGAATTACTACCACCTTAGCAAAAGCGAAAGTACTGAGAGGATATCTTGAACCTTTGGTAACTAAGTGCAAAAACAATAATACGCACTCCAGAAGGGTCGTATTCAGTTATCTTCAGAACAAAGAAGCAGTTGATACATTATTTACGGATATCAGAGAAAAAGTGATAAACAGACCCGGTGGTTACCTGCGTGTGATCAAAATGGGTGTCAGGAAACATGACAATACAGAAATGGCTATGATCGAATTTGTCGATTATAACACGATCTACAATCCGAATGAATCATTGGATGGTAAAGCCAAAGTTAAAACAAGAAGAAGCAGAAAAAAGACAACAGGCGTTACACCTATTGCCTCTGCACCTTCACCTGAATTAATAGATGAGGAAGTAGCCTTGCTTGAAGCTCCGGAAGAAACTGTAGCTGCCTCTGCTCCTGAGATCATAGAAGCTCCTGCAGCTGAAGTTGCAGAGGCTCCTTTAGAGGTTGCAGCACCAGTAGTAGAAACTACGGTTGCAGAAGTAGCTGAAGAAACTCCAGTTGTTGAAGAAACTCCAGTTGTTGAAGAAACTGCAGTTGTTGAAGAAACTCCGGTTGTTAGTGAAGTTGAGGAGGTAAAAGAAGAATCTCCGGCATCTGAAGCAGTAGCTGAGGGCCCTATTGCTGAAGTAGCTCCTACAGCTGAGGAAGAACAGATAGCTGACAATACATCAGAAGTAACTGAAGCACCCTTGGAAGAAGAATCTTCCGTTGTGGAAATTGCTGAGGAAGTAAAAGAAGAAACACCGGCATCTGAAGCTACAATAGCTGAAGAAGTTCCAAATGAAGAAGAGGAATCAATCACCGACAATGTTTCTGAGGCAACTGAGGTTCCTGCGGAAGAAGAATCTCCTTTGGCGGAAGCAAATGAAGAAGCTCCTGTATCTGAAGGGTCACCGGTAGCGGAAGAGGTTGAAGAAGCTCCTGGAGATGAAGAAATTATTGCAGATGAAGATTCTCCTGTCGCTGAAGCGGTTGAAGAAGTTCCTGTCGTGGCAGAAGCATCTGCAGATGAAGAAAATGCTACTTCAGAAGATCTTGATATCGCTGAAGAGGAAACAGATACTGAAACATCAAAAGATGTGGTTTCTGAAGACCCTGCAGAAGAAACAGACGAAGAAAAAGAAGAGAAAGTCTAAAGACAACTTTTCAGGAAATATAAAAGCGGCATGAATTTAATTTGTGCCGCTTATTTATTTATAGCAGACAGTTTCCGGAACCTAAATGGGCATTTTAATCTTTAAACGAATTAATTTTTTTATTGCTTTTTCTCGCTTTTGACCAAGTTTAAGCTCAGCGCCATAAAGTTGGATTTACAAAAGCTCAACAGATATGCTTCCTTATTCCTTTACATAAAAACAATAACCTCCAAACTTATGAAATCTATCTTGGGGATTGTTCAGGGTCCATGTATTATAATGTGGGTCAGGGCTGGTGGAGAGCATGTGAATATTATTGTCTGAACCATTATTTAGTTTTACCACGCCATCAAAGC
>JAYUWT010000511.1:0-2918 GCA_043753405.1 Saprospiraceae bacterium
CAAATCTGTAGATGCAGGCAAAACGTGGAAAAATATAGGCTTGGAAAAAACCAGACATATCTCAGATGTATTGATAGATCCACGTAATCATGACATAGTGTACATTGGTGCACAAGGTCCTGTACATGGTGCAGGCGCAGAAAGAGGGGTATTCAAAACCACGGATGGCGGTCTTACCTGGAAAAAAACTCTTTTTATAAATGAAAATACCGGCATATCCAGTCTGGTAATGGACAAAAGCAACACTCGTGTGCTGTATGCTGCAAGCTGGCAACACAGGCGATATCCATGGAAAGTAGAAAGTGGCGGACCTGGATCTGCAGTATATAAAAGCACAGATGCCGGTGAAACATGGAAAAAAATAGTGATCGGATTACCAACAGAAATGGGCAAAATAGGACTTTCGGTAGCTCAATCAGATCCCAATAGAATATATGCATTGGTAGAGGCAGAAAAATCCCAATCAGGTATGTATAGATCGGATGATGGAGGTATGAGCTGGTCTCAAATGTCAAATAACCAAATCATCACTGCAAGGTCTTGGTATTATATGGAAGTATTCGCAGATCCTAATAATGAAAATGTGGTTTATGCCCTCAATGCCCCACTGATGAAATCCATAGATGGTGGCAAAACATTTGAAGATATGAGAATGATACATGGCGATTGCCATGATCTGTGGCTGCACCCCACCAAAAACAATATTTTAGCATTGGCAGAGGACGGTGGAGCTACAATATCCTATAATAAAGGCAAGACATGGTCTACCTTTAACAATCAACCTACTGCTCAATTTTATAGAATCACTGCCGATAAACAAATACCTTTTTGGGTGTATGGAGGCCAACAAGACAATCTTTCTGTAGCTATACCATCACAGACACCGGACTATGGAATCCTTTCAAGACATTGGTTTAATGGGCCCGGATGCGAAAGTGCCACAGTAGCACTGGATGATTATACCAACCCACGTGTATTATACGGAGGTTGCTTTAATGGTCGCATCAGCTTACTGGATAAAGTCACTATGCAAGCCAAAGACATTCAGCCATATCCTATGACCAATCTGGGCTATCAGGCCAAAAACATGAAGTATAGATACAATTGGAATGCCCCATTAATCAACTCGCCACATAATGTAAAAACAATGTACTACGGTGGAAATGTATTATTTAAGACTACAGATGGCGGCTTATCATGGGATATCATCAGTCCTGATCTTACGCGTGATGATGAAGCCAAACAATTGGATGGTGGTGGGCCATTTACTAATGAAGGTGCCGGTGGCGAAAACTACAATACTATTTACGCTGTCGCTGAATCTGTACATGAAAAAGATTTAATTTACACAGGTTCTGACTGTGGATTGGTACATATCACAAGAGATGGTGGAAAAACATGGAAAAACATTACACCACAGGGAATGCCCGAAAGTAGTATTCATAGCCTTGAATTATCTCCTCATGAAAAAGGTACTATCTACATCGCATCTAATAGATATAAGTTTAATGATTTTGCAAATTATGCATATAAGTCTACGGACTATGGTATCACCTGGAAAAAAATTGGCGATGATATCGATCGGGATGATTTTTTCCGGGTCATACGTGAAGATACCAAGGTACCTGGGCTGCTATATGCGGGAGCAGAAAGAGGGTTTTATATTTCATTCGATGGCGGATTAAAGTTTACCAAGTATCAATTAAATTTTCCAATAGTACCCATTACTGATCTTACTTTCCGTGATAATTCTCTTGCAGCCTCTACTGCCGGCAGATCTTTTTGGGTATTGGATGATCTATCAGCAATCCAGCAATCAAAAGGAAAGGTCACTAAAAGCGCACAATTATTTACACCAAGGGCACAGTATAGATTCCCCGGGCCCCCACCTTTTTATTTGATTACAGAACATGGGTTTGGTCAAAATCCGGTGGAGGGTGTAGCACTTAATTATTTTATATCCGACACCAGTGGCAATACTAATCTCAATCTGGAGATAATCAATGCTAATGGGGATATAATAAGAAAATATATCGGTAAAAAATCTTTATCCACCACCGCTATGCAAGGTGGAAGAGGGAATGTGGTAGCCCCTAATGTTGATACACCCACTATAGTAAAAGGAATGAACACATTTAATTGGGATCTCCGCACTCAAGGACTTGAAAAATCAAAAGATTTTATTCTGGAAGCAGACTATAGGGGCTATACCGTGGCTCCCGGTACATATAAGGCTAGAATGACCTATGGGAAGGAGACAAACGAAGTAGATATAATAGTGTCAGACCTTCCTTCGAGCAAAGTCCCGCAGGAACTATGGGATCAGCAACAAACTTTGCTAAAAGCACTTACTTATCGGATATCAGAGATTCAGCAAAAGATGAAATCGGCTCAAGAAATAAAAAGCCAACTCGATGGCATTTCAGAAAGAATACAGTCAGAGCCTAACTCCGAAGAGCTACGAAAAGCAAGTGAATCATTGACAGCAAAGTTAAAAGCATGGCAAACTCAGGTAGCAGAGCTCAGACAAAAAGGATTTCAAGATGCTCTTAATTGGCCTGCTGGTATCATTTCAGAATTTTTCTATATAAAAAACAATCTCGATACCTATGAGCCAAGTATCCCAAAAGGATATCAGGAAAGGTTAAAGGATCTAAATACTACCTGGAATAATTTTGAACAGGAATTTGAGAAAATTATAGACATCGAAGCCAAACCGTTTAATGAAAAATTCAGAGCATTGAATATGCCACTGCTTAAAGTACCGGATAAAAAGGTGATAAAACCGTAGATTAGTTTATGGGATGCCAGGTCTGATGAAAGGCCCAAATTTGCTAATAGAGATTTAATTATTACTGTCTATCGAAAAAAATATAAATTTCAATTTTGGATTTGACAAGTTGTTTTCTTTGAACTAA
>JAYUWT010000512.1:0-7399 GCA_043753405.1 Saprospiraceae bacterium
TAGCAATGATGATCAACGGTCTCATGATCCTCAATAGTGATATTCCTGCAGATGTCATGCTCGACAATTCGTACCGCTCCGCATATCCTCCCATCAGCATCACCGAACTTAAAAGGACCGCAATTGGAAAAGCAATAGGAAAAAATGAAAGCAGTAGATAAAAAAGCAATTCTAAAATGATCAATACGCCTACACCTTTTCCGACCAGTTCATCGACCCAAACCCACAGGAATTGCATTGTAAGGACGAACAATGCAATAAAGAATGTTACAATAAAAGGTGGGATAAATCCCTTGACTATCATTTTATCTATGGTCTTCAAGCAGAATGTGTTTCATTGTATGGTGCAAATAAAATAAAAAATCTTCTCTTTTTCAGAGGATTCAATGATGAATCAAGTATAACAACGATTTATGCAGCGTTATGTTTTTTCATGTGATTGTCATTAGAGAATGGAATTAACAAGCAAGTCAATGATGTTATATGTTAATCAAGTGGAGGTATGATAGATTAATTTAGTAAAATAAGGATAGAAGGCATCTGTATCATCCATTCCAAATCAGCTTTTTTATTACTTTTGCGCTTTGATGACTATTTGGATATCTTAGGAATTTAAACTTAATCTAAGATATAATATTAATAGATCAACTACGCCATTTAAAATTTTAGAATGAATAAAGAATTACATACCTCATCCAATATATATATTGACTATGAAGAATACAACCTGGACAATGGACTCCACGTTATTTTGCATAAAGACACCACAGCGCCTTTAGTAGCTATTTCGATCATGTACCATGTTGGTTCTAAAAATGAAAAACCTGATATGACAGGATTTGCTCATTTTTTTGAACACTTATTGTTTGAAGGTTCTGAAAATATCCCACGAGGCCAGTTTTTTAATATAGTACAAAATGCCGGCGGCACCATGAATGCCAATACATCTAACGATCGCACATTTTATTACGAATTATTCCCTTCCAATCATCTCGAAACCGGCTTATGGCTGGAATCGGAAAGACTTTTACATGCTAAAGTTGATCTTATAGGCATTGAAACTCAAAGATCTGTTGTAAAAGAAGAACGTAGGCAACGATATGACAACCGGCCATATGGCACGCTGGTAGAAGAAGGAATGAAAAGAGCATTTCAAAAACACCCTTATAACTGGTCTACAATAGGTTCGATGGATCATATCGACGCTGCTAAAGAAGCAGACTACAAACATTTTTATGAAACATTTTATGTACCAAATAATGCAGTTTTGTGCATAGCAGGTGATTTTGACCCTACTAAAGCAAGGGAAATGATCGATAAATATTTTGGAAGCATACCTGTGGGGAATAAGAAAATTTACAGGCCTGAGATCAAGGAACCCGACCTAAAAAATGAGATCCGCGATCGCATTTTCGACAATGTCCAGTTGCCGGCAGTAGTTCATATATACCGAATACCGGGATTTGCCAGAGAAGACTATTTTGCAGTAAAACTATTGTCTGACTTGTTATCTAATGGAGCCAGCTCCCGCTTGCATAAAGCACTGATCGATGAGCAACAAAAAGCCGTTTACATCGGATCATTCCCTTTTGACCTCGAACATCCCGGAGTTGTCCTTCAATTTGCCATTGGCAATATGGGAGTTCCGGTTCAGGAACTAGAAGATGCAATGGATGCAGAAGTTACAAAAATTAGGGAAACATTGATGGATGAAGAAGAGTTTCAGAAATTAATGAACCAGACTGAGACTCAATTGGTCGGCGAAAAAGCCTCATTATTGGAAATAGCTGAAGGATTGTCTACATATTATACATATTTTAAAGATACTTCCATGTACAATGATCAACTTGAAGCGTTTAGTAGGGTTACCAGAGAGAATATCAGATCAGTTGCTGATAAATATTTCAGGAAAGAAAATCGCGTCGCACTTGAATGGTTGCCTGTCAATCATTTAGAAATTATTCAACAAACTGAAGCATAATGTCAAATACAACTTTAGATACATTGGATTTCAGAAAAATTCAACCAATTCCGGGTGATGCACCTGCCATTAAGTTCAAAGAAGCACAATATGGCCAACTTCCCAATGGATTACAATTAATAATAGTTGAAAACCGGAAATTGCCACGCATCAATGCACAATTGTTTATAGACCATGGTTTGACAATGCAGTTTGGGAAGGCAGGGTTAATTGATATAACCGGACAATTACTTTCTTCCGGAACAGAAAATTTGTCTAAAGCAGCATGGGACTGCAATGTAGATTATTATGGTGCTTCTATTTCTACATCACCGATAGGAGGTCATGTTTCATCATTGACAAAACATTTTGATGCAGTCATGGAATTATTTGCTGATGCGATATTAAATCCTTCATTTCCTCAGACCGAATTTGACAGTATTTTAAAACAATATCAGTCCAATATTGCTGCACAAAAAGAAGAAGCCGATGCCATCGCCGGAAATATCGCTAAAAAAGTAACCTTCAAACCCGGACATCCATATAATGAAGTTGTTACAGAGGAATCTTTACATTCCATAAGTCTGGCAGATTGTATTACTTATTATAAGCAGAATTTTATACCAAATTTCTCTTATCTGATTTTCGAAGGAGATATAAATATTAATGAGGCCACTTTAATGGCAAACAAATATTTCGGAGCATGGGCATCCAGTCCTTTTAAAAAGCAAATATTTGACAATTCTTTTTCTGAAGATCAACACGATGTTAGTTTTGTGAACAAAAGTTCCGCTGTCCAATCACTGATTGCTATCACTTATGCTGTAGATTATAAACCTTACAATATGGACATGGTAGCAGCCAATCTCATGAATAATGTACTTGGCGGTTATTTCTCAAGCAGATTAAACCTCAATCTTAGAGAACAAAAAGGATTTACATATGGTATAGGATCTAAGTTGCACAATGACGAGCATATTGGTTCTTTTTTTACCTCAGTTAATGTACGCAACGAAGTTACAGGCCAGGCCATTAAAGAGATCGTACATGAGATCAGGAAACTACGGGATGAAAAAATATCTGAAGAAGAATTGCAACAGGTTAAAAATGTGATCAGTGGCAATTTTTCCAGATCAATAGAAGATCCAAGGACGATTGCTAAATTTGCTTTAGCTATCAAGAAATTTAATCTGCCTGTTGATTATTTCACAACCCACCTCCAAAAGATTGCCTCAATAAGTGCAGAGGAAATTCATACAATGGCTAAAAAATATCTTCAGCCTGACAATCTCCACATTATTGTGATCGGGAATAGAAATGAAGTTTTTGATCAACTGTCAGAAATCGCCGGGGGTAGAAAAGTTAACATATTTGACCATGATGGTAAAACGGTAATCTAGATTATTATAGTGGTCATATCTTTTAAATAAAAAAAACCATTTGCATAAAATCGGATATTTTAATTCTAAAAAGCATAGGCAAAGTGCTCAATTACTGGCAGATAAGCTTGGAATGTCTTCCAACTTAGAAACGGCCCTCATTCCTTTACACCCGGTCAAATCAATTAATCATATAGAACTTGCTCTAAAGTCACTTACGAACGATATATGTGATATATTTTGCATGGATCTGACTGATATCAATCATTCTTTACCACCTGATATTTTAATAGCAGGATTGTCTGATCGGAGTGCACGTTTTGACAAATTGATTTATACTGCCGATCCGGAAAGTTTGTCACCTCATATCAAACTGCGGGAAGATGCCCGGGTAGTTTGTTATAGTGAGAGGTCCAAAGCTCTTGCAAATCATTTATTTCCCGGTTGGATATTAACTTTAAAAGAAAATAAACCCGGATCCATCAAAGCAGAATTGGCAAATTATGATGGACTGATCCTTAATAATAATTATCTGGACGAATATGAAAATGACATTGGAGATTTTGCTTCATTTCAATTTCATCCGAAAGAATTCATTTCTCAGGCAGGTCAGAATGTAACAGCTTATTTATGTAAGACTGAAGAAAAAGATATTCGAAAGACAATTAGTAAGATACATATTTCCGAAGTGTCACAGGCAACGAATATTGAAAGGACCATTGAACATTACCTTGTCAATAAAGGGTGGGACTCGATAGGGGTGTATTGTTTATTGGATTCTAATTCACATTATCATGTACATGTTTGCGGTCGGGAAAACAATGGGGAAGATTTAAAAAAATGCCGTTACTCTTCAGGCACGTCCGAAAATATTGTGTATAATGTGTTTGAGCTATTATCAAAGAATGATTAGATTTGCGTTCTCTGTTTTTAATAAGAAACTAATTTTATATTTCAATTAAATATAATTTTGAGCATATATCAACTTGTATTATATTTCCTGTTATTTCCTTATTTACTTGGTGCTCAGGTGAGAATGCCTGCCAATGGAGATTTATTTTATTTTCAGATAGATAAATCACCAGACAAAAAAGCCCTTCCTGCCAAGGGCAACGTCAAATTCTGGGATTATTCTTACCTTCAGTCCCCTTATGTAATTACATATAGGAGTATGTTACCGACTCGTGACAGAACTCATTTTGTTCCCGCTAAAACTAATATCACTTTAAAATCATCGGGCGATTTAATTAATTTTTACAATTCATCCAATGGAACATTTGGATTGACCGGTTTTTCAGGAGAAGATCCTTTTGGGATAGGGTATAAGGCCAATGTTGAATATACCAATGTTTTCAGGGAAAATCTAGCTACATTAAAGATGGGGAAACTCACAACTGAAGTCGCAGAGACCTATATCGAATTTAGTATTGATAATGTCAAAGATGTGTTTTTAAAAAAATTACCATTATTGCCTGATAGTATCAGGCTGAATGTTCTTATCACGCGCAAAAATAAAGTGGACGGTACGGGAAAATTGTTTCTACCCGATATCACCCTTTTAAATTGCACAAGGATCACAAGAGAAGAATCATATGATTATACCATCGACACGAAGACCGGCAATTACAAATGGATCGATGCAACTGAACTTTTTGCACAGAACATCAATGAACTGCCAGCAAGCAAAACAGATGTACTTTTCTTTAATTCAAAATATTTGTTGCCTGTCCTTAAATTATCATTGGATGGAATGCAGAATAATGTAGTCAGAGCTGAGTATCTAATACCACCCAAAGTAGCTACAGTTAAAGACAAACCTTCAGGGAGCCCCGACATTACACTTTATCCAAACCCAGCTTTTACAAAGGAGATTAAAGTGGAATTTTCAAATATTCCTCAGGGTAGATATACGTTTAAGTTGTATTCCCTTATAGGGAAACTGGAAAAGTCGGTACCCTATTACATCAACAATTCGAAATTTGATACGATAGATATTTCCGAGCTTAAACCGGGAATTTATATATATGCTTTAGTGGATTCATCAGGTAAAATATTACAATCTAAAAGATTGACAATTATTTCTCCTTAACATTATCAGATTGAACATCCATAGGTGGATAGAATGATTAATGTGATAGAGAATATTTCATATCATGATGAATTTAATCCTTCCTGAGCCTCTCCAGCCTTACTATAGCAGTGTCATAAATAATCTTCATTTTGACAGGATCCTTTTCAAGTTGGTATAAAGTTTTGAAAAATTTAGTAGTATCCAGATCATGTTTGTTTAATACCTGGATCAAAAGATGTGTTTTAAAGCTGTCTTTGTTACCTTTTTGCAATTGATTTGACAGTCCGTTGACCAGATAAACATCAGTGAGCACATCAGAAAAATTAAGTTCAGCATCAGACAACTCCGGAGTGGATTTAGAACATCCGGTCATTAATATAAAAACTACAAAATACAAAACGATTCTAACCGTCATTGTGGCAATTCTTTAGGGGAAATAGAAAAAATGATTTTCGCTTTTAAAAGATCTGCACTTTTCCAATTGTCAGCATCAAATTCAATATGTGTAAATGAACAGGTTGCTAGGCTTATGTTTTTATTCATGATGATCGAAACAAATTCACTGATCCCGTTATTATGACCGAACAAAAATGCTGAACTGTATTTATTATCTATAGCCATGATCTCTTCTAAAAGTGTATTAACTGAAGCATGATAGAGCTTCCTGGACAGACTAAGTGGCACTCCGCTGAAAAAAGGTGTAAAATATGAATATGTTTCTTTCGTTCTTTTAGAGGTGCTGCATAATGAAATATCAGGCGCAATCTCTCTGTTGGCTAAATACTTTGCCATGTGAGGCGCATCTTTACGCCCCCGTTCATTAAGAGGCCTTTCATGGTCATCCTGTGTAATATTATCCCAGGATGATTTAGCATGTCTTACTAAATAAATTGTCTTCATATGTTGATATGTTTATCTAACTTGCCAGATTATCTCAAAAGTAAAGGTAATTATTGAACAACCATAAAAATAGATATAAATTTCTTCCCAATTTTAGATGCATGTATCTCCGTCTTTATAAATTTTAGTTTCAGTATGCAATAGAAATAATAAAATAATTTCTTCTACATTATAAAATCATTTAAAAATAATTTTGGCTAAAAAATTTAAAATTTCAGAATTTGAGTCCTATTTTTCATTTCAAACACTCGAAGAAGGCCTTGATCTTAGTCAACGCATCGGAGATTGGGAGGTTAAAGAAGAAAAAGGTCGATTGACTGCAACATTTTCAGTAAAAGGCTTAAAACCAGTCCATCCGGTAATCAATAAAACCAAACAACTCGTTTTAAATTATCATTGCGATTGTGTCCATTTCTCTGAGAATAGAGGCTGCAAACACATTGCAGGCTTACTTTATCTGGGTCATGTCCGCACCATCAGATTAAAACCTATAAATGATTCAAAAAAGTTTGGATTTGAAGATTTAATCGAAGTAATTAATAAAGAAGAATTAAATAGTTTTTTAAAATTTTATTCTTCTAATAATCTTGTATTTAATAAATTATTTAAACAATATTTCAGTTATAAATTTATTCCATATGGACAAAGTTTTTTAGACTATTTAAATCAGGTAGTTCAAAGTCATATGGATGTGAGTGGACAGTATTTGGTCAAATCCAAAAAGCAAATTTGTCAGATATTAGAATTGCATTTGTTCAGATCTGACAACTTATTGTTGAACCATGACTGGGCAGGGGCATTGACCATAATTTCTGGGGTGATTTTAAAGATATATCAACTGGGCTTTGAGGAACCTGCTAAAAACATTGAATACATCATAGAAAAATCCCACAATAATTTAATGGCTATTGCCAGTCAATCAATTGCACCATTATTAAGACGCAAGATTGCAAAGCTATCCACAGATCTTCTATCTTTCAACAATTATAATTATTTTAAGATTGATAACGCTGTTTTTCTGGCGCGTAAAACTTTGGAAGAAAATTTTGATTTAGTTCAATCATCAATTGAAGAAAAATTTATTAATTC
>JAYUWT010000513.1:0-2912 GCA_043753405.1 Saprospiraceae bacterium
GGAACAATTACAAAAACCAGTTCAGGTACAACAAATTTCAGCACCCCTATTGTAAACAACAGCATCATTAACCTGAACGCAGGCACAATAGTAAACGGAAGCACATTCACAAATGCAGGTCCAATCAATTTTACTTCCGTAGCCTGGCAAAATGCCGCCACCTTCAATCATAATACAGGATCTGTCATAAGCGGGACCGGATCATTCAATAACTCCGGGACTTTGACTCTTAACATTGCTCAGGTCTTTCCATCCACACTTGTTTTCTCTAATTCGACTACAATTAATGGCAACGGAGCATTGACGGTCAATAACGATTTTGTTATTCAGGGAACAATCATCGGCGCGGGTGCATTTACACTCAATGGCAATGGGGACTGGCGAAGCGGAACCCTGGGAAGATCGCTTACTATTGGTGCAGGAAGAACACTTCTATTCAGTACAGCAAATGTAAAATCATCTGAGACAGGTGCAACCATTACAAATAACGGCATTATGACCTGGCAGGAAGGAGGACTGAATTTTAGTGGCGGTGTGGTCAATAACAACATTTTTAACATCAGCAGCAATGCTCTCTGGCAGTTTTCGGGAGGACTTACCAATAGCGGAACTATCATTAAAACAGGTTCCGGAGTAACCAATCTTAGTACGCCGGTGATCAATACCCTGACAGGAATCATTCAGGGAATAGGTACGTTTCTATTGGGCGGTACAATTGTCAACAATGGAATTTTGGCTCCCGGGCTCTCACCGGGAATATTAGTTGTGAATGGAACAGCACCTTTCAGTGCTGCCAGCAAATTGAATATTGAATTAAACAATAATAGTGGTCCGGGTACTGGCCACGATCAATTGCAGCGAAGTGGAAATCTTGTTCTGGACGGCACTTTAAATATAACAGAGACAGGATTAATACCTCTTGGAACATACACCATCATTAGTCTGAGTGGCGGAGTCATCAGTAGTAACTTTGACACTATTAACATGCCCCCGGGTTATGCAATCCAGATAAATATTGATAATGTACAATTGCTCAAGAACGTTTTGTTACCGGTAAATCTCATTTCATTTACGGCTATCAGTAAAAATAAGACCGTCCTGCTTCAATGGGTCACAACACATGAAGTCAACAACAACTATTTTGAGGTCCAACGCAGCAATGATGGAATAAACTTTTCAGGTATTGCCGTTATAAATGCTTCTAATAGTCCTGATGGCCGAAGTGAGTATACATTTACAGATTTTGATCCTTCGGAGGGAAACAATTATTACCGGTTAAAGCAGGTGGATAAAAATGGCGAATTTGATTATTCCCCCATTAGGAGAATTTTGATGGATGAAAAGAAATTACTTTTAAATATTTATCCTAATCCTTCACCGGGTTTAATATTTCTTGATTTCAGCAGCGTTGAGAGAGATGTGAAATTATGTATTTATGACCTTAGTGGTAATAAATTAAAATGCCAACGCTTAATAAATGAAGGCAGTCCATCAATGATTTCATTAGAAACTCTTTCTGCCGGGACCTACATACTTGAATTATCCGATCCTGAATTTACAGAAAGGAAATTAGTAATAAGGCATTAAAATGATCCTATAATCGAACACCAAATAACGGGAGCTTAATAATATTAAGCTTCCGTTTTATTTATCATCATTTTATTTGACACGAATGCCGCCAATTCTCTCGAATTAGAATTTTACATATCCATGATATCCGCCCATCCGCATCATCTTGGTCCATAAACAAACTACAGAATTCAAACAGCAACCACCAAACTTTCATAATAGATAATGAGTAATCTGTAAAAGGCAATCAGTAATCGGCTGATCAGTAATTTATAATAATCGAGAGGATTAATAAACTAATTTCAACGAAAAAGCCATCAGCCATCAGCTATGAGCCATCAGCCTACTAAAAAGTTGTATCGCAAAGTTACGCAAAGAAAGCAAAGTTGAGCAAAGGTCTAGTATCAAATATCTAGAATCTAGCGTCTGATATCAAGGTTATCACAGAGTTTCACAGAGGTAGAACAGAGTTCCACAGAGATATAAAAATAAATAATGGGTAAGACGTAATTGGTAATACACCAAACACCTTAAACAATATTAACACACGTTTAGTATCTAGTATCTGTCATCCCGTCATATTTCGGTATATTTATAAAGTAATCCTATATCACTTCTTTACCAAACTATCGCATTTATCAATAGTTTAATAACAATACGAGCTCAAAGCATCAATTCAATCTATGAAATATCACTTTAATTAATTTAATATGGATAATTATAAAATTCCTGCACAGACACGTATCGGGCATGTTCATTTAAAGGTTGCAGATCTAAAACGGTCTCTGGAATTCTACAGTGATTTGTTGGGTTTTGAACTTACCATGATGTACGGAGACCAGGCTGCATTTATTTCGGCGGGTGGTTATCACCACCATATAGGTTTGAATACCTGGCACAGCAAAGGTGCTCCTGCGGCACGTCAGCAGGGAGTGGGTTTATACCACACTGCCATCGTTTATCCCGTAAGGAGGGACCTCGCAACCATTTACGACCGTTTAAGAAAATCTCATTATCCGCTGACAGGAGCAAGTGATCATGGTGTTTCGGAAGCGTTGTACCTGGATGATCCGGATGGCAATGGCGTGGAATTGTACTGGGACAGGCCCCGGGAATTATGGCCCGTCAAAGCGGATGGTTCCCTCGAAATGTACACACGTCCGTTGGATTTAAACGACCTGTTGAAAGAGATAGAATAATAAGTGAGAGGGGAGTCAGAAAAAAGTCAGAAAAAGTCTGTGGAAAGTTAGGAGGTAGTCTTAATAACAACCACCGATCACATCCGGGAAATCTTAGGAAATGGCAGCAGTAAGAAAACAGAAATAAATACACATGATAGAACA
>JAYUWT010000514.1:0-2905 GCA_043753405.1 Saprospiraceae bacterium
GCCACACAGAGATTTAAAAAGAGTTACACAGAGAGGAAAAATAGGTAATCGGTAATCAGTAATATCAGCGAGATGATCACGATATTAAAGTAAAATATCAAATCCAATTCGAAGCGTCAAAAAAGACCAAAGTTTCACAAAGAAAGTAATTAATCTAAGAAGGTCATTCTTACTTCTAATTTCTCACTTTTAATTTTTCTATTCTGACCTCTGACGTCTTACATCTGACTTCTGACATCTGACTTCTGACTTCAATTGCTATATATCTCCATATTAAGTCTCGTCTCCTCGAGGTCCAGTTCATGTTCGATCTTTCGTGCTACGATTTCTGACACACTTCCTTTGCGGTGCATCTGATTGATGGTGGTTCTTTCTACATTGATAAGATCCAATTGCAGCTTCGTAAACTCGTTGAAGATATTGCCACCAAGGGTTTTGCCCTGTCCGAAGTAATTGGATGGCAGGTCCGATGATTGCAACCTGTTGTATTTTACTTCATATTTACTCTTGATGTTGTACAATAGGTCATCGTGGATGTGGGAAAAATTTTCTTCAATATGACCTATGGCATTGCTTACGACCTGAGTCCTGACCTCATACTCTTCGGCAGCAATGGAAAATGGCTGGATCTTCAGTTTTCTGATCACCCAGGGCAAGGTCAGTCCAAGTATCACCAGGGTGGACAAAATAACACAAAAGGTCAGGTAAATGATCAGATTACGTTCTGCAAATTCGACCCCATTGATTGTCAAAGGGAGAGCAAGTGCGGCAGCCATGGAAACCACACCACGCATACCTGCCCATCCGAAGATGACCATATTGCGGGGATCGAATGGCTCCTTTCTGATCCTTTTACTCAAATAACGTGGCAACATTGCAGCGGGGACGATCCAGATGAATCTCACGATAATGACAACAAAACTTACAGCAAGGCCATACAAGATCAGTGAAGAAGTGGAATAGTCACTAATACCTGATAGCACACTTCTCAACTGTAATCCTATTAAAGCAAAAATAAACCCATTCATAAAAATACCAACACCTCCCACAATGAATATCCAAAGATCCTTCCCTGATGGGACATGGAACTGCCGGATGTAAAGGACAGATATAGTCCGGTTGTTACAACTGCCAGGACTCCGGAGAAATGAAAGCTCTCCGCCAGTAAGTAAGATGCCAGTGGAATTATTAGCGTCAAGGCAGCTTCGATGACCGGATCCGTTACAACTTTTTTGTAGATCAGATCCATGACAAAGGCAACGGCAGCTCCAATAGCTATTCCTGCAGAAGCTATCAGAAGAAAATTAAGTCCTGCCTCCCAGAACACAAAGTTGCCGGCCGCGATCACACCCAAAGCATATTTATAAGCGATCAGACCGCTCGCATCATTGACCAGACTTTCGCCTTCGAGGATGGATACTATCCTGGGATTTAACCCCAGACCCCGTGTGATCGCAGTGGCAGCTATCGCGTCGGGTGGAGAAACGATGGCACCGATGAGAAAACAAACAGGCCAGCTAATATCAGGTATTAACCAATGGACAGCAATTCCAACTAGTAATGTCGTGAATATCACAAGGCCTACAGCTGCCAATCCAATCGGGCGCAGATTGGCCTTAAATTCCTTCCAGTCTGTCTTCCATGCCGCCTCATATAAAAGCGGTGGCAAAAAGATCAGAAAGACTACCTCAGGATGGAGTGTGATCACGGGCAATTGTGGAATAAGGCTAATGCAAACCCCGCATAGAACCAGTGCAATCGGTAAAGGAAACTTAAATCTTCTGCTTAATAAGCCAATAAAAGATATGCCAAATAACAGGAAAACAACCGTCGAAATTTCGCTCATAGAAAAGACTCGTTAAGATGAATGGATGAAAATAGGAAAATTCTTATAATTGGCTGACTTAACACCGGAAGGTGGACCGAAGTTGCAAATTGTTACCCGGACAAACGCACTCAGACAATCTTCCTATTATCCGCAGCGAAAATTTTGCACACCAATACTCATCTTCTATTGAAATAAAATTAAAATTCTATTTGAAAGAATTTTTCACTGCATTTAATAATTGTTTTTCATTCCAGTTACCATCCGCAATAATTCTGCGAATAGTAAAATGAGGATTTTCTTCATCTTTCTTTTTTGATAGTTGAAATGCTCCCAAAAAACCATACGTTTTTAATTGATCAATAGCCTGCACATTCCAAATGCCATTTGGATAAGCGAAGTATTCAACAGGTTTATCTGTAATGTTTTTCAATTGCAGTACTGAATTTTCAACCTGAATCTTCCAATCCTTTTCTTTATAACCTGTTACATTGTGGTGATCCCAGGTGTGGCAACCAATTATGTGACCTTGATCGGCTAATGTTTTTACCTGTTGCGAAGACATATATTTCTTCTGATTTAATACAACCGTCATTATAAAAAAGACTGCTTTTATTCCATGCCTGTCTAATTCCGGCAGTGCTTCTGTAAATTGAGTATTAGTTGCATCATCGAAAGTCAGCATTATCGACTTCTTTGGAAGTTTACTTTTTGTTGCATTGTATGACAATAATTGAGCCGGTAAAATAAAATGGTAACCACTATCTACAAGCATTTTAATTTGTTTTTGAAAGCGTTGAGGAGATATGATGTAAGTCCTGGCTTTCTTTGAATCGGTTTTCTTCCATTCACGTATTTGATGATAACATAAAACCGGAACATCATGTAAAAGCAAATCGTTAGCGGAACTATCCGGCTCAGGCTGATAGTTTGCTGAGTCATTAAAGTCAGACCCAAAATCTTTATTGGTAATATTTTTTTCCGGGCTATAGTGAGAGCACGAGATTAAAATGCTGACAACAGCTAATAGAATGTATAAGGTTTTTAGATCTTTCATTTAATTATTCTTTGTGGATTATT
>JAYUWT010000515.1:0-2898 GCA_043753405.1 Saprospiraceae bacterium
CCCGATCTTTCTGAATTAAAGTCAGATAATAGTGGCCTCTCTTAACGTTCAAACTCAGTATTTCTGCCTTGACCCAAATGTCCTGATCAAAGTTTAACGCAAGGATCCTTTTAATGAAAGTATTCAGTTCAATTAAGGAGTATGCCTTTTTATCCATACCAGTTATTTATCAATGAAATAGTATTGCAAATTAATTCTCCATTTCAATAATGTGACATATATAATCTTTAAAATGATTAAATATAATCACTTTTGAAACAGCGATATCGCCAAATATTTTCATTTCTCCAGGATCTCTTTTCAGAATCCGGTTTGCCATATATATGGCATATCCACCGGCAGTATCGTGTTCTCCTGAATGTTGTTTAAAATTGTAATAAGGCTGATTATTATTTTCAATGATCTCAATCAAGGGTTTGTATAAGGTATCTTTTTCAAAGTCATTATTGTAACCAAGCAAATATGCAGTCCCATCTTCTTTTGAACTTTTTCGAAAGTATTCTAAAGCTTCCTGCCAATGATCACTTCCATACAAATTAGTAAAACATTGAGTACCACTTAATCTTACCTTTGAAGAAGTAAATTGATTCCCCAGGGAAAAAAAAGTAACACCTTCACCCCATATAATAGGGTAGTGGCCATCCTCAGCTATTCCACTAAGCCCGGCTTTCTCATGAATGGACACGTTGAATACAGTATTTTCTTCAAAAACTCCTGCCAAAACTGTCTTATCGCCATATTCTTTCAAAAACAACTGAGCATCCCGCAATACATTATGAAGAGTAAATCCTTGATTGACGTGGGTCATATTATAGGTATTAGCCTGAGTTTTAAGAGCCAACTGTCCATTGATGGTATTATGGGTGGACTGGATAAAAACACTTGGATTCAATGCAGTTTCATTGTAAATATCTATATCACCGAGAAACTGTTCTATTTTAGAAATACTTCCTTTTCCAGTACCTGTTATTATTGCATTCAGTTGATCAATTCCTGTGGTCTCGATTACCCTCATGCCGGCACCAAGTCCGTTTTTGATAAGAACAGACAATCTCCTCATTTCATTTTTTTCAAAAAGATCTGAAAAATTATGGATTTCCATTTTCTTGTAAAAATGCTCATTTTTCGGATCAGGGTTATCTTGTAACCCGGGATGTACAGCATATATAGCATGTATATACATGGATTAAATTTTACTGATCACTAATGAAGTATTATTGCCGCCAAATCCGAAAGAATTGATCAGGCAATGATTCAATTCAAAGTTTTCCAATAGAACATTGGGTTTCAATTGCGTTTCCGGCATTTCTTCTTTAAAATTTAAATTAGGAAGAAGGAATTTATCTTTCATGCTACCAATACTAAGGACAGTGCTAATAACACCACTTGCTGCAAGGGTGTGACCCGTAAAAGGCTTACTGGAAGCAAATAATATATTTTTTCCAAATAGTTTTTTGATCGCTATACTTTCTGCCAGATCATTGTCGATCGTTGAAGTGCCATGTGCATGTATAAAGCCAATGTCATCCGGATGTAAATTAGCATTTTTAACAGCTCCAGACATAGCCAGATTAGCACCCATGCCTTCCGGTGAGGATCCGGTCATATGATAGGTTTCATTCACATTAAAATAACCTTTTATTTTGGCTAAAGGAGTTGCATTGCGTTCCAATGCATGTTTGTGATCTTCAAGTAATAAAAATGCCGCTCCTTCACCCAGATTTAAACCAATCCTGTTTGCATCGAAAGGCTTGCAATGCTCACTATCTACATTTTTCAAGGACATAAAACCATTCTGTACAAATTTTCCAATCGAATCACTGCCTCCGGCCAAAACCATTTTATGTTGTCCAAATTGAATCATTCTGGTACCGAGCATTATAGCATTTGAACTTGATGAACAGGCTGTACTTAATGTATAATTATCTCCTTTGATTTTAAAATTCTTTATGATAGAACGGCATATAGATCCGCAATCCATCTGTTCAATGAATTCAGCATCAGGTTGATATTCATCACGGGAGATCTTAGAAAATAAAATTTCAGTATTACCCATACCACCAACTGTAGAAGCAGTAACCAACGCTATTTTTTCAGTAAATTCTGAATTGCCATTCTGATGCAGAGCCTCCTTCACGGCTATTAATGCCAATAATGTTGCCCGGTTGATACCTAATCCCGGATTTAGGTCGAGTAAAGTGTGTAATGCATCATTAGAATAAGATATCTGACCGACAATAAGCTTTCCGGTATGAATGGAATCGAGATCCTCTAAAGGCCGGAGGAGGCTTTTGCCGGTTTTTAATTGATTGATATTTGCTTCAAAGCCGACTCCTAACGAGGAAATTATACCAATCCCTGTGATCCAAACCTCGGATTGGTTCTCCATAATTTAAATATGTGCTTTCTGTGCTTCTATAAACCGAGCCATTGATCGGACGCTTTCTAAAACTTCGCGACCTTTTCTGGGATCTTCAATTTTAATACCATAATTTCGTTCCAGAAGTACCATTAATTCCAGGGAATCAATACTGTCCAGGCCTAATCCACCGCCAAATAAAGGTGCATCCGCATCAATATCATCAGGCGAATAATCCTGAAGATTTAAAGCTTCAATGATTTCAATTTTAAGTTTCTGTATTAACGCTTCCATGTAATGATAGATATTCTGTTATATGAGGTACAAACATAAATAAATCTTTGATAAAAAATTTCGCTTATTAGTAGCAACACATTTTTACTTTTTTATTTGAAATTCCTTGTTATTTCAATTTTCAATATTTTCCAGTATCATAGTGTGATCATAAGCCCTGAAATCCACTTTGCTTAATCCACTGATGCCCTGTTGTTCCATATACACACCATACATGACATCCACGGATGCCATTGTGGATTTAT
>JAYUWT010000516.1:0-2894 GCA_043753405.1 Saprospiraceae bacterium
CACTACATTCTGTTCTGCACAAAGAAGGGAACAGTCAAAAAAACGCTGGTGGAAGAATATGCCAAGTCCAATATCAGTAAAATACGGGCGCTCTCCATCAATGAAGGGGATACACTCATCGACGCACGACTCACCGATGGTAACAGTGAAATCGTGATGGCCAACAAGAAAGGATTTGCTGTTCGATTCAATGAAGGTGATGTCAGAAGCATGGGCAGACCTGCTGCCGGCGTTCGGGGCATGACGTTACAAGGGGAGGATGATGAGGTGGTTGGCATGCTGACCGTCAGTGAACATGATAAACTGTCAACGATACTTGTCATATCCGAAAACGGGTATGGAAAACGTTCTGTACTCGAGGAGTATCGTAAGACGAAGAGGGGAGCTAAGGGTGTCGGTACATTGAAGATCACAGAGAAAACGGGTGAATTGATTGCAATCAAAGCTGTAGAGGAATCCGATGATCTCATGATCATCAATCAATCCGGGGTCACGATCCGAATGCCGGTGACCGAGATCAGAATCATGGGCAGGAAAACCCAGGGTGTGAGGTTGATAAACCTTACAGATGATGACAGGATAGCAGACATCGGCGTGATCAAGAATGAAGAAACCTCCGGTGCACCTGCAGAAGATAGCAGTGAGGAAGAATAAGAGCAGGCTGAAAGCAACCTGGTTTGAGGTGCTGAAACAATAGCTGGAAGGCTTATTTTAGTACTTTATTAATCTGACCTTAACAAAAGGAAAACGTATTTGCGAGATTTAATCCGTCGTTATCCTGGTTTTAGTATTTGAAACTGATTCACTTGAATAAATCAACTTGTAAATGAAAAAAGTACTGTTTCTTTTGCTTTTTGCTTGTGTAGGTTTAGGCCTTCAGGCTCAGGATCCTGTAAAGGACATTAAGAAAGCTGCACGATTGTTGGGAACCTATAATCTTGACCCTTCGGGGAGTGCGGATAAATTACAGGAGGCCGTTTCCCTTGCAAATACCTCCATGGATGACCCATTAGTAAAGATTGATCCAACAGCATGGCAAACGTACGGTGATATCTTCATGACGGTGGTCAATACAGATGTTGCTCATTTTGTAATTGATCCTGCCTATAAAGTAAATGATCCATTGGCTTCTGGAAAGGCCTTTAAAGGATTCAAGATGGCTGCTGAACTCTCTGATAAGTCTTACCAGACCAAGGATGCCATGAAAGCCCTTGCTGCTGGGATTCAGAATATCTATTACATGGGTTCTGCACTGTATCAAACAAAGAACTTCCAAGGAGCATATGCTGCATTTAAAGCTACGTATGACGGGTATGCATTGTTGAAAAAGAATAATGAGTCTACCACATTTGATGCTGCAGAGCAGCCAAAGGCACTCTATTATAGTGGTTTATGTGCACAACAGGCGGGTATGAATGAAGAAGCAATGGTTGTTTATACACAATTAGATAAAGAAGGAAATGCCGAGCCAGATGTATATGATGCATTAATATCATATTATAAGGATAAAGACCCTGCACTATCAGAAAAGTACTTGGCAACCGCAATTCAAAAGTATCCTAATGATATAGCTATTCTTTATACCCAAATAAACTTAAAATTGAGTAAAGGGGAACTAGATCAAGAATTTACTGCATTACTGCAGAAGGCAATTAAATTGGATCCTACTAATGTATCTGTGTACGTTACTTTGGGTGGCGCATATGATAGGGAATTCCAAGTATATCAAGAAAGAATGAATGAAAGCATCGATAGCATTGCGATTTATGAACAAAGACTTTCAAAGGCAAAGAATAATCTAAGCTTTCAAGATTCAATAAAAACTTATAATGTTAGATTCCAAGAAAACTCTTTAAAGGCGGAGGAATATTTTACTCAGGCAAAGTCATATTATGAAGAAGGCCTTAAATTAGATCCAAAGAATTTTGATGCTGTTTACAGTATTGCAGCGCTTTGGTACAATAAAGCAGCTGGATTTAGTCAGGAACTAAATTATTTAAGTAATGATTATTCTGTTGCTGGAACAAAAAAATATGATGCCAAAAAAAGTCAAATGGATGATACATTCCTAATAGCTTTACCATTATTCCAGCAGGCTGAAGATTTGAGTCCAAAAGATATCAATACACTCATCGCATTAAAGGAAATATATGCCCGTCAGGACAAGTTTGACCTGGTGGAATCTTACAAACAGAAATTAGCTGCCCTCGGAAACTAACAGCTAAATATGAATAGTTTAAAAAGCCCCTGGTGTCCATGTTCCCCAGGGGCTTTTTAATGCCACTCAATAATTCAATCCTGATATATTTGCAATCTAAACAGATAACCAATGGCAGATCATGTGTTTCCTGAACCCGCTCCACTGAATGATGTTGCAGCATTTCACCGCACTTTTCACTTACCCATTCTTGAATCTCCGGCTATCCCTGGTGATGACAGATGTGCGCTGAGGATAAACCTCTTGCAGGAAGAGCTCGACGAACTCAAGGATGCCATCAGGGATAACGATCTAACCGCCATAGCAGACGCACTCAGTGATCTGCAGTATGTACTTTCAGGGGCAATCCTCGAATTTGGTTTAGCAGATAAATTCAAGGACCTCTTTGAAGAAGTTCAACGCTCTAATATGAGCAAGGTGTGTGAAGATTATGCCACAGCAGAAGAGACCCTTGCCTTTTATATGGAGAAAGATGGTACGCAGGGCTTTATCAAGGAAAGTCACCATGGATTTTTAGTGTACCGCACGGCAGATAAAAAAGTGCTGAAGTCTGTCAGCTATTCACCTGCTGACCTCGAGAGAATTTTGAAATAGTTAGCAGTGAGAAGTTAGAAACTAGCAGCTAAATAGATACCAGTAATTTCGTGAGTCGTGAGTGGTGAGTCGTGAGCAGCAA
>JAYUWT010000517.1:0-2885 GCA_043753405.1 Saprospiraceae bacterium
AAAGAAAAACCGTTATGTTTCTGTATTTTCTCCAGATCGAATAAAACCCTTAGCAGGTTTTATAAATTTTGTAAAAGAAAATATTGATGTAGTCAAACATTTTGTTATAGATCGTCTCAATATTGAAAAACTACCTGAACTCAAAGACCTTCCTAAAAATGAAGGTAAACTCGTAGATTATAAAAAAACCAAACTTGCCATTTATAAGGATCCAAGTGGTCTTATAAAAGCCTTACACCCTATTTGCCCTCATGCCAAATGCGTAGTGCAGTGGAATAATGCTGAGACAAGTTGGGATTGTCCTTGTCATGGAGCAAGGTTTGATGTGGATGGTAATATGTTGTGTGGGCCCGCTGCTGAAAACTTAAAGAAAATAGAATTGAAATAAGTATTGAATTGACCATGTATAATTGACAATTCCAAACAAGTGAAGTTGAAAATAAGATGTTCCAGGGAGCAATACCTAAAACTTTGTCTAGCTTCCTTTACTGTATTTGGCTCAGTATTTTTATTCCTTCTTCATTGCCTTGCATGACCGCAATATCCAGAGCGGTCTGCCCGCGATTGTCTACAATAGACGCATCAGCACCATTATCTAATAGAAATTGTAATATCTCATTACGTCCAAACATAGCTGCAAACATAAGAGCGGTGCCTCCGTTTCCATGACACAGATCAGTAAGAGCGCCTTTTTCAAGTAAAAGATTGGCAATTTCTAAATAACCTTTAAAACAAACACCCATAAGAGCTGTATTTCCACCATTATCAGCAGCATTAATATCTGCTCCATTTTCAATAAGTATTTTTGCGGCTTCAAGTTGATTATTGTAACACGCGATGATCAGGGGAGTATAACCTTTATCATCCCTGACATTGAGGTTGGTGCCCCTCCTGATAAGCTCAGACAGTACATCCAGTTCACCTTTTCTGGCAGCCGGTATGACAAGTTCATTTATGTTATCCACTTTAAACTAAATTTAGATGAAAATACAAAGAGAAGAATAACTCTGACATAGCTTAATCAATAGAGCATCAATACTTATATGGCGAAGATAGGACAGAGATTAAAAGGTGGGGATCCTCAGTTTAAACAATTGACACACTTACTTAATCTATAGTTATCAGGGCAATATGAAATAAATATTCATTTCGGCAAATGTAAAAGAAAGCTACTTATATAACCATTTATTATTTAAAAACTATAATATAAACACAATATATTCTGGCGAATATATAATTAAATATAGAATAAATAGTGCACATGAATTAAATAATATATGTTAAATACATTAAATGTGGTATATAAATAAGAAGAATGTTATTAAGATAACCCACTCTCAAATATTTAATGAATCAACATTTATTCGGGAAGACTAAATTGCCCGGAATACTGATTTGATAAAACTGGAGGAATGTAAATAATTAGGAAAGAGTTTGCGAATAAGGTTGTTGGGATTTCTTGGATATGGTATTAAGGTAAAAAGATTGGGCGATTCTCAATTCAAACAATTGACACACTTACTTAATCCACTTTTTATTGGGGTAATTAAAATTACATGATAAACATAACACTAACTTTTAAAAAATCGTTTCTGATACGTAGCTAATTTTCGAATAAAATTTATTTTTATTGAGCTTAGTTTTTAATGTGCCGCAATATAAATATTATTATTAATTATTTTTAAATGAATTGAATATATATTACGGTCTTTTCTTAAAAAAAAGGTCTTGCAGATTTTCACAAGACCTTTTTTAATTTGATTTATTAGGTCAAAATAACACACCAATTTTAAAAGAAATAAGATGGTTGATAGCTTTATCATTACTATCCGGTCTGGTGCTGGTTACATCAAAGAACCCCTGATGGTAATATAATCCAAACAAAATAGCATTGGTTTCACTGAAATTGTATTCCAATCCACCACCTAAACCCCATTGAGCATTTAATCTATTGACATCATCCCGGATATTTTCCTTATTGACATCGAGATTGGAGGAATTGATACTGCCTTTGGCACGTGTTACTGCACCAAGAGTAATGATAGGGATCTCTGCAAAATATCTTATGTACCCATATTCCCTTGTTCGTAATTTTAATCCGACGGGTATCTCGAGATAATTTAATTTGTAGTCTATCTTGGTGTCCGGTTCGAAATTGTGCCGTATAGCCTCTGGAACCTCATCAGATAATGCACTTTCAGGTAAGATATCCCCACCATCTGCAAACTGTAATTTACCGCCGTGCCCCAATCCAAATCCAATTCCGATCGTAAAAAAGTAATTTTCAGCAAAACCAAATTCAGCTTGAGCCCCTAGTTTCAAACCTAAATCAACACCACCACCCAATACTTTTGAATGATCAGAAGATAACCAACTAACAGTAGGACTTACCTGTGCCCCAAATCTCATATTTCTACCGGCAATATTTTCCTGGCCGTACGCAAATAGTGGAACAAAGAAAACTATAAAGGCAAGAATATTTAATTTAATTCGTTTCATGTTTTTGTTTTTTTGCATTGATTAATTTTGGTCTTATGGACATATTTGACATATTTTCATCAAAAGATCAAGAAAGGAATTAGTATTTATTTTCTTTCTGATTCTGATCTACATCTGTCCAAAGGTGATACATGGATATAATATTTTAAATGTTATTTTTGTTGCAATTGATCGCAGTTAATTCTGTCCTGAATGTTATCCGGAAATGGTAAAATATAGATTATCCATTTCTTTCCGGCACCGAATACTGTCACAATTTGTAAACGTTATCCTTATAAGGTAAAAATATGAATTCCGGTTCATTCAAACAAAGATATAAATATATGACGAATTTATTTAATATTTTAATATTTATGATCATCTTGTTGATCTCTTGTAAAAAAGAA
>JAYUWT010000518.1:0-2885 GCA_043753405.1 Saprospiraceae bacterium
ATTCCCTTTACATTTGCATGGAACTCCACTGTGACTTCGTCACCCATCTGGTTTAGAGAAGCCATAGCACCGGCATCCTTATATCTGATCTTTGTCAAAGCTTCAAAGCCGGGTTCCAGAGCTGCATATTTCATAAGATTAACACCTTTTACTCGCATTCCGTTGCGCAATAATTCATTTTCATGGCCGAGGATCACAGTATTTGTGTCGGGATCAATGTTTGACACAAACATTGGTTCACCGAAGGCGCCTAAGCCTTTACGTTGACCAACCGTGTAGAAAGGATAACCTTTGTGTTTCCCAAGTATCTCTCCTTTACTATTTACAAATAGTCCACCATCCAGTTCTGCTTCAATACCGGGCAACCTTCTTTTTAGAAAGCCTCTGTAATCATTATCCGGAACAAAACAGATCTCGTATGATTCCGGCTTTTTAGAAAGTTTTTCATAACCCCTGTCAAATGCCAACTGACGTATAGCCGGCTTGTGGAATCCTCCAATTGGAAATAAAGACCTGTTGAGAAACTCTTGTTTCAATCCCCATAAAACATAAGATTGGTCTTTATTGGCATCAAGGCCTTTGGAAATAAATTTACGGCCATTGAGTTCATTGATCACTGCATAATGTCCCGTAGCGATAAATTCACAATCGAGTTGGTCCGCACGTTTCAGCAAAGCCGCCCATTTAATATGCGTGTTGCAAAGGACGCAAGGATTAGGAGTGCGTCCAGCCATGTATTCATCAACGAAATTGTCTATGACATAATCGCCGAATTCTTCTCTTATATCAATGATAAAATGATGGAAGCCATTATCTACAGCCACTTCACGGGCATCATTGATCGAGTCGAGACTGCAGCAACCTGTTTCTTTCTTACTACCTCCTACATTAGCGTAATCCCATGTTTTCATGGTCACTCCAACTACTTCATATCCTTGCTCATGTAATAATAATGCCGCTACAGTAGAGTCAATACCTCCACTCATCGCCACTAATACCCTGCCCATTTTACTCATTAATAATCGTTTGAGACCGCAAAATTAATGAATAACGGTGATTCAGAGTGTAAAGTTTAAAAAAGTTATGATAAAGGCTGATTGGTGAGAAGATTATTTTTTGTGCTATTAAATCTTTGCTTAATTGTCAATATGCTATAAGCCTCAAGCAATAAGCTGTAAGCCTTAAGCTGTAAGCTGTAGGCCGCTCCGTAAGATTTCGTAATTCAGGAAGGTCAGTTTCATCTCCGCTCCACTCTCAATTTTCAATTTTCAACTTTCAATTAGCTGTATGCTGTAAGCCGCTCCGTAAGATTTCGTAATTCAGGAAGGTCAGTTTCATTTTTGCTTCATTGTCAATTGTCCCTTGTCAATTGTCAATTTTTTTAACTATCTATCCACATTTTTTCCTTTGAAGTCAGTGTAAGCATCTTCAATATACTTATGTACATCTTCAATATTGGAGAACTGTTCAAATAGGTCAACGATCTTGCCCGATTTTCTTTGCGGGCCGGTCTGAACGTAATTTATTACATCTTCAGCAGTTATTTTTTCCCCACTTAAGATGATAAGTCGTTCTACAACATTTCTCAATTCACGAATATTTCCTGTCCAGTTATACATTTCAAGGATCTGGTAAGCTTCTTTAGTAATCACTTTGACAGGAATACCGTAATCATCACAGATTCCTTTTATGAAATGTTCAGAAAGTAACTTGATATCTTCAATACGTTCGGATAGTGAAGGTACACTTACTATAATTACAGCAAGCCTGTGATAAAGATCTTCTCTGAACCGTTTTGCTTCGATCTCTTTTAGCAGGTCTTTATTGGTAGCAGCAATCACTCTCACGTCTACCTGAATATCTTTTTCACCTCCTACCCTATTGATCCTTTTTTCCTGCAGGGCGCGTAATACTTTGGCCTGGGCTTCGAGGCTCATATCACCAATCTCGTCTAAAAATAAAGTTCCTCCATTGGCTTGTTCAAATTTACCGATTCGTTGTTTTACAGCTGAAGTAAATGCACCTTTTTCATGTCCGAACAGTTCACTTTCTATCAATTCTGAAGGAATAGCAGCACAGTTCACTTCTACCAGGGATAAAGAACTTCTGTTACTTTTAGCATGGATCCATTTAGCTACAAGTTCTTTGCCTGTGCCATTTCCACCGGTAATGAGCACTCTCGCGTCAGTTGGTGCCACACGTTCTATAGTCTCATGGATCTTTGTTATAGCAGCAGAATTCCCTATAATAGCAGGGATCTTATAGTTTATTATTTTTGATTGCAGTTGTTTAGTGGTATGGATCAGGCAGTTTTTATCAATGGCATTTCGGATAGTGATCAATAACCTGTTAAGATCAGGAGGTTTGCTTACAAAATCAAATGCTCCTTTTTTGACCGCATCTACTGCTGTATCAATATTGGCATGTCCAGAGATCATAATCACTGGGGTTTCAGGGGCAAGGATCTTTATCTTTTCAAAAGCTTCGACTCCGTCCATTCTGGGCATTTTGATGTCCATAAGGATCACGTCGAAGACCTGTTGTTTTACTTTCTCTATGCCATCCACACCGTCAACAGCTTCTACCACATCATATTTCTCAAAGGAAAGAATATCCTTCAAGGTTCTTCTGATACTGCTTTCGTCATCTACCAATAAAACTTTTGCCATAATGCTCTTTAAATTTTAGAAGTAAATCACAATGGACTTACTTTTCTGTTGCAAAGATAACCGGCAACAATCACATTACATATTATTTTAATATGTTATTATGAAATTTATACCTATTTTATAAATAAGCATGAGTATGTCACCAAATAATTGACATATATAATAAATTATTATAATGTTTAATTAAATAATTATCACATACACATGGCAGTTACT
>JAYUWT010000519.1:0-2884 GCA_043753405.1 Saprospiraceae bacterium
ATTTCATCATATACCAGTCCATCTGACGAAACCACCAAAGATCCTCCATCGAAAACGACATCTGTCTGGGCTCCTACATGATTGATGTAAAACATGGGGATCTTGTATCTTTCTACATTTGCTTTGACTACATTGATCCTTTCCCTGGCTTGTTTATAAGAAAAAGGAGAGGCAGAAACATTTATTATAAAATCCGGGTCTTCGCTGATCATTTCATCCATGGGGCAGGTAGAATACAATGGATTCTCATTACCGACATTCCATATATCCTCACACACTGTAAGTGATATTCGTTTCCCTTTGTATTCAATGGTGCTAAAGGATCGCGCAGGTTCAAAATATCTGTATTCATCAAATATATCATAAGTAGGCAAAAGTGCTTTGTGCGCTAAACCCAGAACCTTTCCATCCACTAAAAAATAAACTGAATTGTAAAGATCTTTTCCTTCGATCACAGGATTAATGGACGGTGAACCAACTACGATAGCAATACCATTGGATTCCTGGGTCAGTTGTTGGATGCTCTGATCACATTTGACAATAAAATCCCTGAATTCCAGAAAATCCCTGGGAGGATAACCACAGGTAGCAAGTTCGCCAAAACAAACAATGTCAGCTTTCAGGGTTTTTGCTTTTAAAATATAATCTTTCATTTTTGAAAGGTTGCCTTCAAAATCTCCTATCATATAATCAAGTTGAGCAATCGCTATCTTCATACATATCCGGTTTTATTGCATTTATTCATTTTCATAAAATGATATCATGGTGGAAAGATACTTGGTTTGTATATAAAATGAAAGAATTAATCATAAGAAGTCAGATACCGGATATCCAAATAATTCTTCATGAGTCGGGAAAAATCTAAAGGAGTCGGAAAGATTTTGACCAGTATTAGAGTGCAAAGTATTAGAATTGAACAGTATTAGAGTGCAAAGTAATAGAGTTAACCAGTATTAGAGTTAACCAGTATTAGAGTTAAACAGTATTAGAGCTAACCAGTTAACCAGTGAACAATACTATAATACTCTAATACTTTCTACTTTAATACTAGCAATTTAAGGTAAAATAAATCTCTCTTTTTCGATTTTTCTAGCTACTTTCACCCCCTCAAATATGTCACAATTTATAGTATCAGCGAGGAAATATAGGCCTACACGTTTTGCCGACGTATTAGGACAAGAACATATATCTCATACGCTAAAGATGGCTTTCTCGCAGGATAAACTGGCGCATGCTTTTTTATTCACCGGACCCAGAGGAGTAGGGAAAACTACTTGTGCAAGGATCCTTGCCAAGACCCTCAATTGCCTCAACATGACAAAGGATTACGAACCTTGCGGTGAATGTGAATCCTGCGTTTCATTTGACGATAATGCTTCCTTTTCGATCTTCGAATTGGATGCCGCATCCAATAACAGCGTTGACCATATCCGAAATCTGATCGAGCAGGTACGCATACCACCCTTGTCAGGTAAATACAAGGTTTTTATCATTGATGAAGTGCACATGTTGTCTACGGCTGCTTTCAATGCTTTTCTGAAAACACTGGAAGAGCCTCCTCCATATGCCATTTTTATCCTCGCTACAACTGAAAAACACAAGATCCTCCCTACTATATTATCTCGCTGCCAGATCTTTGATTTCAGAAGATTACAAGTAATTGATATAGTTAAACAACTAAAGATCATATCCCACCATGAGTCGATAGGAGCTGAGGAGGAGGCTTTGCACCTCATCGCTACCAAAGCAGACGGGGCGATGCGGGATGCGCTTTCAATATTTGACCGGATCGCCGGAGCTACCAACAATTACATTACCTATGATGCTGTCACGGCCAATCTTAATATACTGGACTATACTTACTACTTTAAAGTCACAGATCAACTGCTTGTAGGGGATATTGCTGCCGTAATGTTGACGGTGGATGAAGTACTGAGAAAAGGATTTGATCCGGAAGTTTTCCTCACCGGTTTGTCTGAACATCTGCGCCAGTTAATGGTATGTAAAGACAAGGCAACGATCGCTTTGATCGAGAACACAGAAGCAATACGTGAAAAATATTTACAGCAAACATCATTATTATCTCTCGATTATCTTTTAACCTGCCTGGATCTTTGCAACCTGTGTGATATTAATTTCAGGACTGCCAGAAATAAAAGGTTGCACCTTGAAATGACCATGATCAAAATGGTCTATATCAGGTCACTTGTCGAATCAGGTCCCCCTGTAGTTATAGCAAGTGAAAAAAAAAAGCCCCTCAGTCAGTAAATAAAACTGAATCAGGACAAAATACACCTGATCCCCTGATCCCTATACCAATGAGGGATAAAAAAACTAATTCTCATCAGCAAGAAATTCCAATTGTTAAAGAACCTGCACCTGATGAGGATCTTTTAAAGACTTCCGGGACTGATGCCAGATCAGATTCAAAAGCTAGCAAGCTAAAGAAATTTGAAGTTGAGGCGAAGTCAGAGATTCTGGACCATGCCAATAAAAACAATGCTTATACACAGGAAGATGTTTCTGATCTTATCTTTAAATACGCAGAAAAAGCTTCTGATACTGTACGTCTGATATTACAGAACAGGAGTTTTGACTGCACAGAAGAAAATGTAATAAAATTTAAAGTAGGATCCAATTACGAAAGAGAAAACCTCCTCAACGAATCGGCTCTTTTGGAATTCCTGCGCCATCATTTACACAATATTAAAATAGTTTTTGGATTTGAAACAGATGTTAAACTGATGGAAGGTATGCAAGCCAAGAAGCCACTAACGAGCGAAGAAAAATTCAATATACTGAAAGAAAAAAACCCATTGGTCCAGACTTTGTTTGACAGGCTCAAACTGAAGATCAATGACTAATTAATAATTATTAATTATAA
>JAYUWT010000520.1:0-2882 GCA_043753405.1 Saprospiraceae bacterium
ATTCCACAATAATAATCCACTCATATAAAAAAGCATTTTAGGCTGCCCTTCAGAAGACATCTGAGGTACTCCTTTAAAAATAATCGCATATACTATAGTTGTAAGCAAAGGCTGTATGATATACCATATAGGTCCCAAAACAGTCTGCTTATATACTGCAGTAAAATCCCGGAGTATAAACATACGTATCAGGTCTTTGTATCGCCAAAGGTCTTTTAAATTCAAATCCAACAAATTTGTTTTTGAGCGAATGATTAATGACCAGTCTTGCTTCGATGTATCTTCCATGATCTAAAAATCAGTATAGGTCTAGTTTTGGGTAAAAATAGTAATTATTGATCATCATAGGGATAATAGTATATGTAATGGAATTGAATGGTTTGCAAAATATCATCTAGATGTGAAATGAATGATGTAAGCTGTAAAAATTAAATGCCTCTTTTGCTATTTTTCTTTGTAGTAATGGGTTAGTTAAAAGCGACACACAAGCCATGGCAAGATCCGCAGCACCATCATAGATCAGTCCGGTTTCAGATTGTCTTACTGCAATACCCGAAATCCCTATAGATGTAGACACTACCGGCACTCCATATGAAAATGATTGTAACACTTTTATACGCGTACCTCCTGCTAACCTTAATGGTACTATCAAAATGGACGCTATATCAAATACATCCTTTATATATTTAGGGTTTTCAATCAGGCTGACTGACTTAGTTTGTGAGATTAAATTTTTGAGATTCCTACCAGGCTTACTACCAGCAATGATTAGTTTAGCATCCTTCTTTTTGTCCAATATTAGTGGCCAGATTTCGGTGATCAAATAGTGCACGGCATCTACATTTGGATAATAATTTAATGATCCTACAAAAAGTATAGTGCCTTCATTTTTCTCTTTGTGTCTTTCAGTCCAGGGAACAATGGGAACTTTATTTGCAAAATGCATTACTTTTTTTCCAGTATACTTTGATTTAAATCTGGATACATCCTGAGGGTGAGCATAATAAAGGGTGGTTACTTCTGCAGGTAAATGATTTTCATAATAATTCATGTAGTATGAACCCAGGTACGAGCTCAACCATTTTTTATAATCCCCTCGACTCCATTCCTGATTCCTGATTTGCCTAAAGGTGTCCGTCTCAGCATCGTCCATATCGAGAGCAATGCTTTTACTATTGGGATTTATGTTTTTAAATTTAATGAGTACAGGAAAAAGATATAATCTGAAAAACAAAATTACTTTTGACTTCATCAGTAGATCGTGAATAATTTGGCAATCATCAGTATTTATTTCTTCATACCAGAATAAACTGTATGAATATGGTTTCAGAATACCCAGTATGCATCTACGGAAAAATGAAATTATATTATTTGTAGCAATCAATCGGACAGATACTATACTAACATTACCGGGCAATCGATCCTTGTTGTTTTTAAGTGCGGAACTGGAATAAAAGTAAATGCAATGCACCTGATCATATTGTGATGAAAGATGCGCCAGCCAATTCATCATACGTATGGATTTACCCCCTCCTTCTATGGCAGGCTGGTCTTTTGTAAACACGATGATATTATTTGGAATCAAGATACGGTTGCAAATTTTGAATAAATGATTCAATGATGTTCCTATCATTAAAACGATCCGACACAAATTGTTTAAGTGATTTGCCCTGATCAGTATATTTTAACTGATTAGTATACACTTCTCTCATGGCAGCTATTACTGATGCGAGGTCTGCTTCTGCCCATTCCTGACTTTCTTCATTATAATCTGTCCATACTAAATCTTTTATTTTTATGAGATTGTATGGAAGGAGAATAGCCTGGTTATCAGGTAAAAAATCCAACTGTCCGCCGAATCCCGTTATAATAATCGGCTTACCAAACCATGAGGCTTCGTATGCTCCCAATCCCCAGCCTTCGCTTTTGCATAATGAAATATAACAATCAGCCGAAAAATGCAATTGGGCTATTTGCTCAGAGCTCCATTTTTCTGAAATCAGTAATATTCTGGGATCAGCTTTTACAGTTCTATTTATTTTACTCACCTGATTCAAATTAAAATAATAGGTATATCCCCATTTTTTAAATAAATCAAAAGCCGGTTTAGTATACTCTTTTTTACTTGTTTTGATTACCAGCCTTACTCTTTCACCATTTGGAAATGCTTTTGTAAATGCATTGATTAATGCAAGATTGTTTTTTCTGTTCGTCCACATACCTATAGAGTAGAAAGTAAAATCTGATGTGTTGAGTCTAATGAAAGTCGAATCGTTCACGGTGCCTTTAAACTCTGAAATGTGTGGTAATATATATACTGGCCTGATTACACCGCTTTGTTCAAAACATTTTTTATTAAACGTAGATGGAACAAATACAGCATTGCATTTATTCACTTCATGCACCCACTTTTGTGGAAGACACGTAGTCTCCCAGGTGCAGTATACGACATTGATCTTGCCGGGTTCGAGGTATCGACTGATGTAAAAGGGACTTGTATGAATGAATACAATATCGTATGGTATTGATTCGCGGGTGGTGTCTGGTATTTGATATTCTAATGGATTAATTTTACTTTGTTTTAATCCTATTGGCAAAACAGGAATTCCAGCTTTTGATAACGATTTTATCAATAGCCTTGCTGATATGCCGTATCCTGTATTGTCGTCCCAAAAGATATATTTGATCTTCATGGTGTTATCTGAGACTCTTTCTGGAGATATAGTTTTGATATTTCAAGGTGATGTAGTAGGGCAATACGCGTATGATAAGCGGTAATAAATAAATGGATTTTACCAACGATTGTCTCACACTAAGTCGTTGAGCTGCTGGCAATATTCTGCCCCATTGACTAAATTTAAAGATTTTTAGATTTAATATTA
>JAYUWT010000521.1:0-7283 GCA_043753405.1 Saprospiraceae bacterium
GTTGACAGAGCTTGTGGAAATACCTTTTGACCAAATAGAACAAGCTATACTGGATAATAAGGTTGATGCCGGTGTCATCATACACGAAAATAGATTTACTTACAGCAATAAAGGATTGCAATTGGTCACAGATCTCGGAGCATTTTGGGAAGAACAAACCTCGTCCCCTATCCCACTTGGATGTTTAGCTATCCGCAGAGATCTGGATAATTCTATCGGGGACAACATCACAATACTTGTGCAACAAAGTATCCTTTATGCTAATAATAATTATATCGATATTAAAGATTATGTAGCTCATCATGCACAGGAAATGGAACCTGAAGTGGTAAGGGCACATATAGATCTTTATGTCAACGATTTTACTTACGACATGGGACCTGAAGGTTGGAAAGCTGTAGATCAAATGGGAATGTATATTGCGATGACGAAAGAGTTAACTTAGAAATACAGTTACATATTTTATATGTTACTTTGCTTTATATAATCAGGAATAACTGTTGAAAAAACTTTATGCAATCGTTGATATTGAAACCACCGGTGGTACTGCTTCCCGTGATAAAATAACGGAGGTAGCTATAGTACATCATGACGGTGAGACTATTACAGGTAAATATTCTACGCTAATCAATCCGGAAAGGTCCATACCATTTCACATCATAGGTCTTACAGGTATCACAAATGATATGGTTGCGAATGCCCCTAAATTTTATGAAGTAGCCCGTGACATCATAGAATGGACCGAAGGCAGGGTTTTTGTTGCTCACAATGTTCACTTCGATTATAGTTTTTTAAAAGAAGAATTTAAAAGCCTGGGATATACTTATTCCCGTTCTACCCTGGACACAGTGAGGTTAACCAGATTGGCTTTTCCCGGACATAAATCTTATAGCCTGAGCAATCTTATCCAACGTTTTGGTCTTGTGATCAAGGACCGCCACAGGGCTCTCGATGATGCCTGGGCCACAGCTCAGATCTTCACTATGATCATGCAATCAGGGGCTTATGAAGGAACTGTCAATAATTTCATAGCGATGGGTATCAAAGCTTCCAATCTGCCGCAGGGCATCACAATGGAAGACATCCTTAAGCTGCCCGAAGGCCATGGAGTTTATTATTTTAGAAATCTACAGAATACTCTCATTTATGTCGGAAAAAGCAAAAATATCAAAAGCCGGATCGCTCAACATTTCACCGACCATACTGCCAAATCTTCCAAAATTAGGCAAAGTACCCACACTTTAGATTTTGTGGAAACAGGTAATGAATTGGCAGCCCTGATCCGGGAATCTATTGAGATCAGGTCGCTGAACCCACTTTATAATAAAACACAGCGCAATGCCAATTATCCATACGTCATCGTACTCAATGAAACTGAGGAATTACCCACTTTCAAAATTATTAAATCAAAGGAAGCAACTCCGGTACAAAAGAAACTTAAATTTTTTACACATAAAAAATTGGGAGAAATATACATTAGTTCTAAGATCAATCAACTCGCCCTGCGCTGCAGCGAGATTGATGAAGAGCATAATTATGACCAATCTTTGCTCAATGTATGTCTTGGATTAGAAAATCCTAAGGATGAAATGATCGTATCTGCATATAAAGATATTTTTTACGAATTTATTTCTGGAATTTCACTCTGGTTCGATGAAGATTTTTTATTGATAGAGCAGGGAAGAAACAATGAGGAGAAATGTGTATTCCTGATCAATAATGGGCAATTTTACGGTTATGAATATATAGATGAGTCTATTCAACTGAATGATAAAGAATCATTGAAAGAGTTTATAAGTCCCGTCTTATATCATCCTGAGATGGATCTGATCATACATCATTATGTCAGGAAAAATACCGGAAAATACAAATTGATCAAGCTTTAGTCATTTTCAATAAGATACATGAATAACAGGCAACTATTTCAAAGTCTAATAGCTCAAACAAGCCCTTTCCCTCTTTCCCTGGAGATCGTTGACTCTGATGGTATTTATTTAATTGATATTAATGGTAAAAGATATGCAGATCTGATAAGCGGTATCGGCGTAAGCATCATAGGGCATAAAAATCCGGCAGTAATTGGGGCTATAACTTCACAGATCAATAAGTATATGCACACCATGGTTTATGGCGAACATATCATGGCACCGCAGACCCAATTGGCAAAATGTATAATTGACCTGCTTTCTCCCGGGTTGGATAATGTGTATTTCGTCAATTCAGGTACAGAGGCGATGGAAGGTGCACTCAAACTAGCCAAAAAATATACCAAAAGATCTGAGATCATTTCCTGCAAACACGCATACCATGGAAGTACAGCAGGTTCCGCAAGCCTTATGTCAGATTCTACTTTTACAGGTCCCAGCAGGCCACATTTGCCGGGAGTCAAACATATCGCCTTCAATTCATTCGAAGCAATTGATAATATAACAGAAAGGACAGCTGCGGTAGTGATAGAGGTGATCCAGGCCGAAGCAGGAATAATATTGGGACATGTCGAATGGCTCAAAGCTATTCGTGAGAAATGTACTTCCACACGGACCCTGCTTATCATCGATGAGATCCAAACAGGTTTGGGAAGGACGGGCAAATGGTTTGCTTTTGAACACTATAGTATACAACCTGATATCCTCTTATTGGGTAAAGGTCTTGGAGGTGGGTTGCCTTTGGCAGCATTTATAGCAGGGAAAAAAATCATGGCTACATTGAGTATTGATCCTATGCTCAGCCACATCACAACTTTCGGTGGAAATCCTGTGAGTTGTGTTGCTTCGCTTGCTACACTTGATTTCATAAAAAGCGAAGGTTTGATTCATCAAATACCAGAAAAAGAAAAAATCATCATTGATGCCATAGGTAATATTCCCCACATCAAATTGAGGATAAAAGGGTTGCTTGGGGCTATACAATTAGACAACTTTGAAAAGGTTCAAAATGTATGTGCTTCACTCATGGACAAAGGTGTACTAGTAGATTGGTTTTTATTTAATGACAGCAGTATCAGGCTTGCTCCACCATTGACTATCAGTATGGAAGAATTAAAAGATAATATGCTAATCATTACCAATTATTTAAATTGATCTAAATTTACAATTGTATTGCCTCATCAATTGTTTGTATTACATTATAATTATACCGATGAATTTTTATTCAATATTTAAAAAATACTTATCAGCATTAATAATTTTCCTGGGCTTTTCTACAGGTGATTCACTTAGTGCACAGGAACTATACAAAGCTGATCCTTTATTCTTAAAAGGATTGGATACACTTTACAATGTCATGGATGGGGGAATGAACAGTCCTCAGTTTCATCAATTTGATTTAGACGATAATGGTTTGGATGAATTGATCGTATTTGACAGGGTTGGTAAAATCTTTCTCGTTTATAAGTATGATAGCAGTAAACAGCGATATGTGTATATGATCGATCCTCCTGTTGAATTTCCATACCTGGAAGATTGGGTCATTATCAAAGATTACGATGAAGATGGAGTCATTGACCTATTTGCTAATCCAACTGAGGGGGCTTTCGGATTTGGTGTTTGGAAAGGAAAAAAAGTGAACAATACCACAATCTTTGACAGGTTAGATCTTAAACAAGGATTATTCAATATTTTGTATTACCCCGCAACGAATGGCTACCTGAATATTTATTGTGCTAATATTGATATCCCTTGTTTAGATGACATCGATGGTGATGGAGATCTTGACATATTTACTTTTGGCCCGGAGGGTGTATATTTGGAATTTTACAAAAACCAATCGGTAGAAAAAGGTTATGGCAGGGACTCATTGATATATACTAGACAAGATCTTTGTTATGGTAAATTTTTTGAAAATGGGTTTTCAAACCAGGTTAATTTAAGTCCTAATCCAAATCTATGTGCCACTGCCTATGGAGATGATCCGCTTGAGGCAAGGCATTCAGGTTCGACCACTCTTATCAAAGATATTGACAAAGATGGATTGAAGGACATTTTATTAGGTGATGTATCTTTTAATAACATTGTGTACCTGAGTAATGCTGGTACCAATCCAAAGAGTTATATAACTGAGGTCTATGAAACTTTTCCAAATGAGACAGATCAGGTAGACCTGGGTCCATTTCCGGCAGTTTTTCCATTGTACCTTGGTGTGGAAAAGTCTGAAACTTTGGTGGCTTCGACCAATTCGGGATCCATCGTTGACGAAAGCCAAATGAATTGGGCTTATACTTATAATCCTGCGGCAGAAAATAATTTTACTTTGATTTCCAAAAATTTCCTGACTGGCAACAACATTGACCTGGGACTGGAATTCAGCCCCACTTTTTCGGATCTTGATGGAGATGGGCTTAAAGATATGCTGGTTGGAAATAAATTTAATGTAGAATATCTGGATGACACGATCAATTATTATTCAAATCTGACTTTATTTAAAAATATAAGTATTCCGGGTAAGATCTCATTTGAGTTGATCAATGAAGATTATTTAAATCTGAAAAAAGACGGAATTGCTACCTATGGCTACAAACCGGCATTGTGTGACATAGACAATGATGGGTTCACTGATCTCTTAATTGGGACTGAATCAGGTTATCTAATCCATTATGAAAGTTCAACACCAATTACAGAACCTGCTAATTTTATCAAAATAACTGACAGGTATTTTAATATAAAAGTACCTTCCAGAGCTGGCCCTTTGTGTTACGATGTGGATAAAGACGGTATGCAAGATTTACTGATCGGAGATAAAAACGGCAATTTTGCTTTTTTCAAGAATATTGGTACTCTGGCAAATCCGAATTTCATAGCCCATTTCAACCAATATCCAAATAAATACAAATTTGGGAACGTGAGCGTTAAAGGCATTGGAGAAACCGAAGGTGATGCTACTGCTTCGATATTAAAGTTCAATGGCAAAGAACTTTTGGTTTCAGGTTCTCATAAAGGAAAGATCTATTTATTTAATGAAATGAATGGAGATACTGCCATTCAGTTTCAGGAATTGGATCTTTGGGCAGATAACATTTACAGCGGGAAGCAAAATTTTCCAGTATTTATTGATATCGATGGAGATGAGTTGCTGGATCTTGTAAATGGAAATATCCGTGGTGGTTTAAATATCTTCCATACCACAATAAGAACCGATGGTACTGTTAGTACCAATATAACAGAAAAAAATATTGCCGTGGAACTTTATCCTAACCCAGCCAAATTCAATTCTGAGATATTCATAAGGTCGGAAATCAGTGTTACACAAATTGATTTATATGACCTGAATGGACATAATATTTATAGATTTCGTGATCCAAAAGGTATTTCTTCATTTACACTGAACATAGGTATCATTGATGGAATTTATGTGGTGAGGTGTAGCGATATTAAAGGAAATTTTGTATCGAAGAAAGTGGTGATTTTGAGGTAATTGTTTGTTTTTGAACGATCTCTAATTCAATTATAATATCAACTGTATCAAGCGTTATAAGGACAACGGTTGGCAACGGTTATTAATGGTTAGCAACGGTTCCGAACGGTTCGGAACGGTTAATAACTATTAGGAACGATTCGGAACGGTTCGCAACGGTTAATAACTATTCGGAACGGTTCGGAACGGTTCGGAACGGTTAATAACTATTCGGAACGGTTCGGAACGGTTCGGAACGGTTAATAACTATTAGCAACGGTTCGCAACGGTTCGGAACGGTTCGGAACCAATAATCTCAATTATAATAATTTTATTACAATTCCTGAATCATTTGAATCCTTAAGGCAGACCAAGCCGAGATGCAAAATAGTAATTTAGGTGTTAATTGAGTATTATCATTCGCCACTCTTTAAACCATTTATGACCAATCTTTATCCAAAAAATTCTAACAATTAGGCTAGTCTTCAGCTAATATTTGGCACATTAATATTCTATGACCAATCAGGCGCAGCGCACTAAAATCTCTTTAGAATTATTGTATATAACGGAATAAAGGTAGCACACCGAAACATTAGCTTCTTTGCACATTTAGGTAAATTTTAAGATTAAATAAAATGATTGTTACAAACCGCATTTAATGACAAGATAAGCTTAGGAAACACACTGACGTAGGTAATACTAAACCATACCACTACGATACCACAAAAAAAAAGACATGCCGTTGCTGACATGTCTTTAATTTTTTTAGAAAGATATTACATCGTAGATGTTTTCTCAACAGCCGGTTTTGGAGTAATACTAGCTTCTGCAGATCCCTTTTTAGCGCAGCAAGCACCTTTAGAGCCTTCACCTACACAAGCTTTTCCTTTTACTTCACCTGCACATGATTTACCAACACCAGTGCCAGCACCAGAAGTAGAATTAACAAACTTTGCAGTTGCACCATCATAAGTTACATCACTGTAAACTTTTTTGCCAGTAACTGCATCTTTAGATTTCCTTTGGTAAGTTAACGTACCATCTTTTGCTTTTCTGGCAACAATTGTCTTGTCCATAGAAGCAGCTATAGCCATATCCTCAGCAGAAACCATTGAAGTTGTGGTAGCTTTTTTAGCACAACATGATGCGCCCGTTTTAGCACATTGAGCATTTAAATTAGAAAATCCAAAAAATCCAACCAATGCAATAACAAATAATAATCCTTTCATATTCTTTTAAAGTTTTTTATCAATAAATATTATGTCAAATATACGCCATTCTGTATTATCTTTGTATATAAGGTAATGGATTTTAATATGATTTTAACTAAACTGCCTTTTCTTAATTTTTTTCATTTAATCATTAACCCGCATAAACACAAGATGGTGTATGTATAAGCTCTCCTTTTTCATTTTGATTTTGTTAAGCTTTATTGGATGCAAATCCACCAAAATAGGACCCGAACAATACAAAAAATCTCAACTGGTATTTGGTTCAGGGGGAGGTTTTGCAGGTACTTACAATGAATATATACTGCTGGATAACGGAAGATTGTTTAAAAGAAATGAAGACAGAAAAACTGTTACAGAATTGAAGACTGTGAAAAAAAGTTTAACTGAACAGGTTTTCAATAACATTCATACTTTTAAACTTGATACCTATAAACACAATGAACCGCAAAACCTGTATTATTTTATAAAATACAAGACACCCAAAGATTCGAATAACATTGTATGGTCAGGAAAACCTGAAAATGAAATTGGAGCAGCAAATTCCATATATCAACTTTTAATAGCACAAACTAAAACAATAGAAAAATGAAGAAGCACATTTACTTATTAGCAATTATTACATTCATGTATGCCCCTTTATTTGGGCAGTTTGGCAAAACAAAG
>JAYUWT010000522.1:0-7280 GCA_043753405.1 Saprospiraceae bacterium
GTAATTTTTTGAGCATTTTCGGAATGAGTGAGCGTTAAAAATTTTATAGAGCCTTGAATTTCTTTGTTACTTTCTTTCTTCAAGGAAAGAAAGTAAGGATAAAGTCGCAAAGGTCTTGTTATCATTTAGATTTTGGAAAAAAGCTTTACATGTGAACTAACCTCTTAACCTCCTAACCTCCTAACTTTTACGAACCCAACGTCTATTGTCAAGAATCTACACTATTTCCCAATAAAAAGTATGTAAATAGGTTGGACTATATAATTTTCTTCTGTTAACGAAAGAATAATGGAAATTAAAATTTATTAATTTAGAAAATATAATATATCTTTACGACTTCATTAGCAATAAAAGCATAAGTTCACTTGTCACCATTTAACTTTCAGGTTGAATGTCAGTAATTTATACTTTTATTTGTTTGATACTTTAAGGGATTATTTAACATTTTAAAACAAATTTTTATCGAGGAGAATCTACACTAAACTATTAAAAAAAGGGCTGAAATATCTAAAACTTTTGCCCGGAGTACACTTAAGTGCTACCAAAATTTAATCAAAGGCACACCCTGCCGAATTTACCGAACCATATTATCTTGTTGTCACAAGCTGTCACAAGCTGTCACAACATATCATAGAAATTGATGAACTCAATTTCAAAGGAGTATGCCGAAAATCCATAAAGAGTAGGCTCAAATTAAATATAATTTAAAATGATTAAAATTTACAAATTATTATTTTTATTAATTGTTGTAACATGTACTAATATTATAAGTGCACAAGTATCTTTTTATAATTTTTCGCAAAGTTCTGGAAGTTATACCGCTATTACAGGTGGTACATTAATTGCAGCACAAACTGTGCCAAGTGGAACTGCCGCGGGTGCTCTGGATGATGTGAACTATACTGTTGCTTTACCATTTAATTTTACTTTTAATGGTGTTGTTTATAATTCTGGTACACTCATAAATATTAACTCTAACGGATTTATAAATTTTGGAACTGCTCCAGCTACAAATAATTATACGCCAATAAGTGGAGCAGCAAATAATGTAATATCCCCCATGGGATTTGATTCAAATGGCGGCTGGGCAGCTACAGGAACTACAACTTTGGGCTCTCCCGTTATAACCGCTATTTCAAATACTAGTGGTTATGTAGTAGGAGCATTAGTTTCTGGAACAAATATTCCAGCAGGTGCAACTATTGTTTCAATTAACCCTAACGTTTCAATTACAATATCAGCAAATGCAACAGCAAGTGGATCAAGTATTACTGTCCATAATGCAACAGGTGAAATTAGGGCAGAGCAAGTAGGATCAGACTTTGTAATTCAATTCAAAAATATGCGCAGATACAATACTACTTTTAATCAACTTAATTTTCAAATAATTTTGCGCCAGACTACAAATGTAATTGAAGTGGTTTATGGAACAATAGTAAATACTGCGACAAGTTATTCTCCTCAAGTTGGATTAAGAGGAGCAGTATCCACAGATTATAACAGTAGAACAGGCACAAATTGGATGGCATCAACAGCCAGTCTAGTAAATACTGCCACAATGACACTAGGAACAACAGGTGGAACCACCATTCCATCCTTGGGTTTAACTTATACCTGGACGCCACCACCTGCTGATTTGATGGATTATGTCAATTTGCAATTTCCTGGTACTGCAACAATACCTTTTCAAGGAAGTGTAGATGTTTTTACTCAAGGTTATGAGCCCGGAGTTACTGAATCTGGTGGTCCAGGTGCTGGCATACAAGTATGGATTGGTATAAGCCCGGCTGGAGCTGCTGAGAATTCAAACCCTAATACCTGGGCCACTTGGATACCCGCAACCTTTTTCACACAAGTGGGGAACAATGATGAATTTATGGCTGCAATTGGTAGTACTTTATTAATCGGTACATACAGATATGCCAGTAGATGGCGTCTTGGTACCGGATTATATTCTTATGGTGGATTTCCAGCTACGGGTGCCCAAAATGGATTTTGGGATGGCGTAGATGATATATCAGGCACATTAACGATCACACCCCCTGCTGCCCCAGGCAATGATGAATGCGCGGGAGCTTTAACTGCTCCGGTTACTACATTTGGTAATTCTTGCAATTATACTGCAGTAGTTACCACCGGAGCAACAATGTCGACTTTAACTGGTCAACTTAATGGATGTACCGGGACAGGAATAGATGATGACGTATGGTATACATTTACCACCACAAATGCTGGTACTTATACATTTAGTTATACTGCATTAATAGCAACATTTGGTACCGCATTATCAGTGGGGATGAATATTTATACGGGAACTTGTGGTGCTTTATCCGAAGTAGCTCTTGCATGTAGCTCCGGATTTGGAAGTGGTGGAACGGGCTCAAGAACTGTAGCAGGACTTACGGCGGGAACTACTTATTATTTAAGATTAAGTGTAGGAAGTAGCCCCAATTCAGGAACTTTCAATTTTTGTATTACGGCAGCGCCCCCTGTACCTTCTAATGACCTCTCTACAGGTGCGATAGGTCTTACAGTCAATGCTGATTATGCTTGTGGAACGACTACAAATGGAACTACTTTCGGAGCAACTCAATCTCCGGAACCTGCATCTACTTGCAGTAACACGGGGACTAATGATGATGTATGGTATACTTTCATGGCCAGCGGACCAAATCATAGAATTAGCGTATCAGGAACCACAAGTACAATCGCAATTTCTTTGTACACAGGATCTCCTGGAAGCCTTATGTTTTTAACTGGAGCGTGTGCATCCACTACTTTAAACGCAACTGGTTTATCAGCTCTAACAACTTATTATGTTAGAGTTTATACTACTTCGTCCACTGTAGGACTGGGTTCTAATTTTACCATTTGTGTTGGCACTCAACCTCCTCCACCTGCAAATGATAATTGTAGTACTGCTACTTTGGCGAGTCCACTACCTTATTTCTTTAATCAATTAGATGGTGTTGGAGCCACCCAAACTGCATCTATTCCGATTATCGGTGCGTGTGGATCAATGAATGACGGTGCTTGGTATAGAGTTGTTGGAACAGGTTGTGTAATGACAGTTGCTGTAACTCCAAATAATTGGGATCCTGAAGTAGGGGTATATACTGGTTCTTGTGGTACTTTTACATGCGTAGGATCTGCGGATGTAGGTAATTTGGGAGGTTCAGAAATAGTAACTTTCACCTCAGTTTTAGGAACTGATTATTTCATAAATGTTGGGCACTTTAGTAGTGTAAATGGCGATGAAGGTCCTTTTACAATTAACATTGGATGTACTACAGCAAATGATGAGTGTGCTGGAGCTTCTAGTTTAACTCCGGTACCCGGATATTTTACAAATCCCGGAATGCAAACTCTGGCCGGAAGTACAGAAAGTACATCAGTTCCTTCTTGTATGGTAGCTTCAGAAAATACTCAGGACACATGGTATACATTTACTACAGATTCAGATGGAATACCAAATGAAACAGTTAAAATTGCTGTATCAGCAACAAATGCAACATCAGATTTTACATTGGTGTTATATACTGGTAGCTGTGGTGCTTTAACAGAAGTAGCATGTGTAGATGCTTTTGGTGATGGAGGTACAGAAACAGTTCAAGTTACTGAGGCGGGATTTAGCACAACTTACTTCCTGCGAGTAATTGATAATTTTTTAGAAAGTTCTACATTTAATATATCAGCTTCAGGTTCAACTGCACTGCCGGTGACGATCCTTTCATTCAATGCTAAGGCAGTTAATGAAAAATCAGTAAACCTTACATGGAATGTGGCTGATGAGATCAATGTGAAAGAATACATCGTAGAAAGAAGCAATGATAATGCTTCATGGACTGCAATTGGTTCAGTCAATGCAACGCAGAAACCGGCTTATGCATTCAATGACAACAGTCCTTTGAAAGGAATTAACTACTACAGACTTGCCATTAAAGACCTTAATGCAAGTGTGGCATTCTCACAGGTTCGTTCAGTCAACTTCTCAGGAAGGGCAGGACTTACCCTGTATCCGAATCCATCTAATGACAGGATCTTTGTAAGCGGTTCTACTGATAAAAATGTAGTGATCTCTGTGTACAATGAGGTTGGACAGATCGTAAATACGTTAAGTACTAGCGGTGAAACCATCAGTGGACACGGTATCGATGTTAGCAAACTGCTTCCGGGTGCATACAGCATCCAGATCAAAGGTGAGGCTAGCGTTAATACAATGAGATTTATAAAACAGTAGTCAGATGCTAGATACTAGATTCTAGATTCTAGAGTCTTGAAAGCTTCGAATTAATAAGAAGGGATGTGGTGAAAGCTGCGTCCCTTTTTTTTAGTTGAAAGTTGAAAGTTGAGAGGGGAGAGTGGGGCAAAAAATTGACAATTTACAATGGACAATTGACAATTATGGCGAAGATGAAACAGGATTATTAGATATGAAAATAACTATATTATTGCGGTGCGGCATATAGCCTAAAGCTTAATGCTAGCTAAAAAAACTATCAACAATCCACTATCCACTATCAACTTAATAGGCTGATGGCTGATGGCTTTGCTTCGGAATCTGGAATACTTCCGGTCTTAAAAATTGACAATGGAAAATGGACAAGGTAAAAAATGTTGAGTGTTGAGTGTTGAATGTTGAATTCGGCACCGATGAAACAGGATTGTCAGGTATTAAATTAACTAAAGAAATCTTCCAGATCGGCTTACCTAATGCCTACAGCTTATGGACAATTGAAAATTTTGGTACTGATGAAACCGGGATCTCTTTATCCAAATATTCAAATAGATTAGACATTATTTAGAGATTAGAACCCCGAAGGTGGTGACATTATTATAGAATAATAATCAATGTATTTTCAGAACCCTGAAGGCGGTGACATGATGATTCAGCAATGTACAATTTACAATGGACAATTGACAATTATGGCGAAGATGAAACCGATAACTAACTTTGAAGTTAACAACAGAAATCTTGCGGAGCGGCTGTAACTTTTCTAATCTCTGACTTCAGATTACTGACTTATCATGGGTAATGTGTAATGGGTAATGTGTAATGTGTAATGTGTTATGGGTAATGGGATTTCGCGACCTCATTCCCCTTTCGTCCTTCTAATTTCTAACTTTTCTATTATCTATTTTCTATTATCTATTATCTAGCCTCTAGTGTCTAGTACCGAGCATCTGATTCAAAACCCTCCCCCTTTACAGAAGCATCTTTTCGTTCCTTGAGATGTTCTGACTTCACTTTGTCCTTCATTCTTCAGGACTTCGTTCTGTTTCACTTCCTTGAAAAGGTCGCTCTTGCACCTTTTCTTCGTCGTTCACCTTCAGCGGGGGAAATCTTTCAATTAATATTTTGAACATCTGACATCTGACATCTGATATCTAATCTCTGATCTCTGACATCTGACTTCTGATCTCTGACATCTGATCTCTGACATCTGACATCTGCCTTCTTATTTAATTGTGAATTCCGTCCTCCTGTTCCTCTGCCTGCCGGCTTCCGTGTCATTGTCAGCAAGTGGTTTCGTTTCACCAAAACCCCGGGACAGGATATTCTTGACAGGTATACCCCGTTTTGTGAGTTCATTTACAACAGATTTGGCTCGTGACTGGGACAAAAGTAAATTGTCTTTTTCTGCGCCTATATTGTCCGTATATCCGTCTATCTGAATGATGAGGGTGGGATCATCGATCATCATTTTATAGATGGCATCAATCTCTGCAAGTGAAGTAGCTTTCAATGCAGCGGATCCACTTTCAAAAAAAATATTCTTAAGAATAAAAGACCTGCCCCTGGCATCTGCTATTTTCTGCATCTTATAAGTGGCGATATGAGGCCTGCTCGCAGTAATAGAATCAGGGATAAAAACAGACTCAGAAATAAAGATGTAACCTTTTGTATATAATTGGATCCCGTATTTATCTCCTTTAGGAATGACAATAAGTGCACTGCCATCATCAGATGTCGAACCTGAAAAGAATGTATTGTTTGAAGTAATATCTGTGATAGCAATATCACTACGCAGTGGTTTCAGATTAGTAGCATCCACTACACGAGCTTTGAAAAATGAAACAGATTGCGGACGTATAGCCTTATCTAACTCGAAAGTGTAAATATCTGTATTTTCAATTCCATCTCCATCCCGTACGATCTTCGCTCCCGAAGACGTGTAATATGCTTTATCCCCGTTGATATTAACGACCAGTGCACCTTCATTTCCTAAGGTATTGATGGGATAACCCAGATTGACAGGGTCAGTCCATTGATCTTTGCGAACCTTGGTGGAATAATAAAGGTCTGAACCCCCCATCCCCGGAAGGCCCTCTGACATGAAGTATAAAGTTTGATTGTCCGCATGTATAAAAGGTGATCCATCATTGCGTGTGGTATTCACAGGGGCTTTCAGGTTTTTTGGATTGGACCATTTCCCCGCAGAACCTTTTTCGGTATACCAAATATCTTTGAGGCCGTAACCCCCGGTCCTCTCTGAAGAAAAATAAAGTACATTTCCATCAACACTGAGGCTCGGTTGACTTTCCCAACCTGCAGTATTGACAGGAGTTCCAAGATTTATTGGTTTGGACCAGGATCCATTTTTATAATATGAGATATAGAGATCACAACTACCCAGGCCTCCTGGCATATTGCATCCTGTGAAAACAATGGTCTTGCCGTCTGCTGATATGCAATGGCCGGCCTCATTATATTTTTCAGTGTTGACACCGGATAGTGGCTGGGCACGGGTCCAATGATCCTCTTTCCACTGACTGTAATACAGGTCTTCCTGTCTGTCAGAGATCTTTGAGAAAACCAATAATTCTTCATCTGCACTGATGGAGGGCAGGTATTCAGGGAGGTAGGTATTAATACTGTCTGAAAGCCGCACCGGTGCAAATTTCCTTGGGGATTTCAATGCCTTAATGGCAAAAATACAATTCGCTATTTTCAGCTTTGCATCCTCAGTAGATTTAGCACTTTTGACATCAGATAAGAGGTATTTATTGAATTCTTCGAGTGCCAATGCATAATCCCCTCGATTATAATACAGAATGCCCAGGGTGAAATAGACCCGTGCTGTTGGATCAGGGTTGACTGTTTTTATAGCCTTTAAATAATAAACACAGGAATCCTCATTTTTTTGACTAAAATATATTCCGGCCAATTCGAGCATAGCATCCTGAAAGTTGGGTGTGATATTCAATGCTTTCCGGTAACTGTCTTTGGCTGAACCGAATGCCTGAGCCATTGCGCTTCGCTGGCCTTCTTCAAAATG
>JAYUWT010000523.1:0-2872 GCA_043753405.1 Saprospiraceae bacterium
AGAAGAAAATTCTGCTGCTAAGTCCCTTAATCCGCCCGGGTTTAATCTGAATGACCAGAAAAAAGGAGAAGGCCAGGCAATCCAAAGAACTCCGGATGATGAAAATGATAACTCTTTAGTAATTGATCAAAATGAAGAAGGTAAAGATGGAGAAGAGCTCGATCGTGAGGACTTTCATCTACAGGCCGATGAAAATCCTGCATATGCTGTTGCTAAAGAAAGTCTTGGTGGTAGTTTTTATGAGATCATAGATGCAATATTTGAGATAGATTATGCAGAGATAGAAAGAGATGCAATGCTAAGTGAGATAGAAGAGGTCCCTTTCGGCACGGATATCAACGCCTCTTACCAAAAATGCCTTGAGATAAAAGAATTTCTGCAGATGGAACTTGAAATTGCCGGTGAGGAGGATGCCGATATCGATTTTGATTACATTAGTCTGCTGGCTGATGCTGCAGTGGATATCAGAGAAGTGATGAGAATAGAAAATGAGCTGACTAAAGCACGTGATGAAAAATACAATATTTCTCACAATGAATATATAATATATATCAGGGCATTTGAAAGACTACCGGAATTTTTGGCAAAACAACAATTGAAAGAATATGAGGACAAACTTGTAGAAATAAAAAAGAACCTGGCTAACGCAGAAAGTGAAAAAAACGAGGCATATTTAGAAACAGGAATCAATATAGGCATGGATCTGGTTGGAATACTTGCATTCACCAATCCCTGGACTGCCCTTGCATATGGAGTTGGCAGCTGGGCATTTAGTACTCAATACCTGGATGATGCCCTGGGTCCGGAACTGGAAGGAGGTACCCAAATAAGCAGTGACATCGGCGATGATAAACAATTGGTAGATGCAGCAGGTAAGAAAATCTCAAAACCTCCGACACCCGGAAGTTCTAAGGTAGGAAAATATGGCGCTGCAGGATTTGGTTTCAATAGATTGAATGATGGTCTTGAAATAAAAACAGCTTACGATAACATAGATAAACTTGAAAAAAACAAAGATAGTATCGAGGATAAAATTGAAGCCCAGGAAAAAGAAGTTAAATATGAGGAAAATATGAGCAAGATCAGGAAGCAGTTAAGGGAAAAACTTAATTCGAAAAAAATCAGCGACCTTCAAGATCAGATTTACGAAAATGAGCAGCAATTAACCGAGGCTATTACTTATTTCAATGAAACATATGCTGATATAACAGGGGAGATCTAAAAGCACAATTGGGAATAACACATGGACCATAGCATTGAGGAGAAGAATATTAAAGAAACCGCTCAGACCGAATCCCAGTCATTGTCATATGATTATGCTACTGCAGAGCCGAATATAATCCAGGGTGCACACAGGCCGCCCGTGCCTTTTCAGTTAAAAACTTCTTCTGTTGCAACTCAGGCAATTCAGAAAAAAAAAGCAAAAGCTGACGAAGATGTAGAAGAAAACAAAGAAGAAAAAGCCGGCCAGTCCCGGGAAAACATGGCAAGTGATGATTTGCCTCCCTACCCCAATTCTTATCCGCCGGGCCCTTCCCAAATGGAACCTCCTCCATTCCAGTTAAAAGCTGAGAATCTTAGCCTCCCGATCCAAAGGGATGAAACCCCCGCTGCTCCTGTCGAAGAACCTAATGTGGAAGGTGGCGTGATCACAGTCAAAGATGAAAATGCTTTCACAGATCATAGTGGCACCTATGAAGAAGTTTCCACTGCACTGTCAAAATTGGCGGAAGCCGGAAGCGTGCAACCTGTATTGCCAAAACAAATCATTTTCAATCAAAATCCTGGCAAAAAGACAGTTTCAACCACTTTCACAGTGAAGATCATCAAAACCATGCCTCGTTGGACCGAATACGCAGCAATAAAGGCAAGCATTGCAACAGAAAAAGATGAAGAAGAGAAAAGCTATAAGGAGCGAGCCATTGCTGCGTGGGACAAAGTTTACGCCAGTATAAATGCCCACGAGGAAGAACACAAAAAAGATGAAAGAGATATCTATACTGCACTAACACCACAACTCCAGGGCAAAAAGGAGTCTGAAGCAATGGATCTGATAAACAAAGCAAGTGAAGAAGGTCAAAAAAGAGAAGCGGCCTGGCATGCTAAAAAAGAATCAACAATAATCAAATGGCCGATCGTGGAGAAAGGATTGAAGAAAGTACCGTGATAATTATAAATTATTAATGATGAATTATAAATGGTGTGGAAAGTAGATTACTTACTACTAAATTATCTGAGACTTACCGGGGATTTTTCTCAGACTTTCATTGACTCTATTCTACCTTTTTCTGACTTCTGACATCTGACATCTGCCCTCTAAATATGTGTGACCTTAGTCGTATTGATGGCCGGCCCTACTATATCTACATTTTTACTGTTTGGGGATAAAAACTGCCACATATTAATTTCCTGTTGCCATTCATATTTGGTTTTTTCTTTGTGCCGCTGGCGGTATTCCAAGGGGGTACAACTTTTATTTTTCTTGAACAAACGATTGAAATTAGCAATATTATTAAAGCCGGAACGATAGGCGATCTGGCTGATGGTCTCATCAGTGCTTAACAGTAATTTACAAGTATGACCGATCCTGACATCGGTGAGAAATTCCGTAAAACTTTTATTGGTATATTTTTTGAAAAAATGACTGAAGGCTGATTCACTCATGTTAATAAGTGCCGCAACATCATTAAGTTTAAATTTCGTTTCAGCAAAATTTTTAATGATATAATTATAAGCTTTCTGAATTCTTTTACTTTCCCATTTCAAAGTAGCGGGGGTAAAACCTTCACTTGCAAGGTAATTAATATTAGTTGATTTTGATAAAAGATCCAACAATTCAATAAATTCGAGGATATTAATAAAACCCTTGTCT
>JAYUWT010000524.1:0-2868 GCA_043753405.1 Saprospiraceae bacterium
ACCGTTTTGGTGCTGTCCACATTCATCTGGAATATGTCTCCCCAATAATCGGTAAATTCAAACTGCTCACCCGCCTGTACATCTATTCGCCAAAGCAATTGATAAACGGAGTCGGCATAGTACAGGATGGAATCCCCGGATTGGACCATATATAAAGGCTCATCATTGATCGTGTCAACTGGAATAGTCGGGTTGTCCTAATCGAGTATATATGTCGTTCGATCCAATTGCCTGGCTTCACGGCCCCCTATTTCCACCTCCCCTGTATAAGCATATCGTGTATACCCACGGACTTCGATCAGACCGGGAGTTTTAAATGAGTAATACCATTCTGCTCCGGGTGTAAAAAAATCGATCTGGGCAACGGCATTCTCCTGAACAAATGCTAAAATGAAGGTGAGGACAAGAATGCATTTCGGGGTAGTCATGGCTACATATTTAGGACATGAAAAAATTTAACCTTTGCTAATATAGCTAATAAAATATTGGGTTTGTTTAGCGAGCTCACCATACACAGAAAAAAAGCCGGATTAAAAGAAAAAAGCAACGCAAGAAAGGAAAGTCAGGTATGTATGGATATTTCTAAAGCCCTATCTTTGTAATCCTGATGGCAGATAAGGCATACATAACACCAAAAGTACTGAAATGGGCAAGAGAATCGGCAAGGATGTCCGAGGAAGTTGCTGCTGCAAAAGTTTCTGTTTCTGTCGTAAAACTTGAGGAATGGGAGTCGGGAACTAATCAGCCAACTATACGCCAGGCCCAAACTCTTGCAAAAGCATATAAACGACCTTTCGCCCTGTTTTTCTTGCCTGATATACCTCTTGATTTTCAGCCATTGCAGGATTTCAGATTGCCCGATTCAAAACCACTCACGACATCCTCCATTTTCATAATCCGTGAAATCCAGCAAAAACAAACCTGGATACGTAACGCATATGAAGACTCTGGCGAGCGAAAACTACCCTTTGTAGGCCGGTTCTCCACCAAGGACGATCCGCAAAAAGTCGCAGACGATATCCTTTCTACTCTAAACATCCATCCTGCTGGCTACCGGACTCAAAACCCTATCAAAGTATGGATTGAAGCAGCTGAAACTAAAGGCATTTTCATCTCCCGAACCAGCTTCATCCATTCCCATCTGAAACTCGATGCGAATGAATTCCAGGGTTTTGTCATTGCTGACGAATATGCTCCGTTTGTATTTCTGAATTCAGATGATTGGAATGCCCCACAATTATTTACGCTGGTGCATGAATTGGCGCATATATGGATTGCTGAAACCGGAATATCGAATGAAGTAGAACCCGAGTTAAAAAACAAGGGCAAATTTCATCCTGTTGAAATCTTCTGCAATGAAGTGGCAGCGAACGCCCTCATGCCAAAAGCGTTGATGGAAAGTCTGGATGCTAATACTTTTCATACTGTAAAAGATGTCTTTTCAGTATCCCGAAAGATAGGTGTTAGCTCGTTTGCATTATTGGTCAGAGCCTTACGATTGAACATCATCAATCTGACGACATATCAAAAACTGAAAAAGGAAGCAGATCATAACTATGAGGCATTTCTTAAACGTGAAGAAGAGAGACTAGTAAAACAGAAATCCAAAGAAAATCCTGGAGGGCCAAACTATTTCTTGCTGCAGGTCAACCGGAATAGTCGCCTTTTTACGCAGACTGTACTTGACGCCTTTCGGGGTGGATTGATTGAGCCTACTGTAGCCAGCAGTTTACTGAATGTTCAGGTCAATAAGTTCCCGAAACTGGAAGCTCAGATCAACTGATGATTGAGGCAGAGGATAAATATTGCCTGGATGCCAACGTGCTGATTGAAGCATGGCAAAAGTACTACAACCCAAAGTTTTGTCCTGAATACTGGATGGTGCTGAATCAACTTGGGAAGGAGGGGAGAATTTTCATTCCTGTAGAAGTGGCTGAGGAAATTCATAGAACTGAAGATGATTTGTCGTCCTGGTTGAAAGCGAGTGATATTCTTATCGCTAAAACCACAGAAAGCGTAATCCGCTGTTGGCAAAAAATATTGGCATCAAATCCGGATCACCAACGGTTGGTGGACAGCACCAAAAACCGTTCCTTGGCAGACCCCTGGGTGATTGCGCATGCCATGGATAAATCTGCGATTGTTGTCACTAAAGAAAACAAAGAAACAGCAAGCATCACTAAGCGAGTCAAAATCCCTAATGTTTGTGAGAACATGGGTGTGCGATGGATGGATGATTTTCAGTTTATTGACAAATTGGAAATACGGTTTTCTTGTTCGTTCGCTTGGTGAAATAAAGATGAACAAACTATTAATCAATAATTTATACTACAACAGAACAGAGGCGCTACGCTTCTATTCTCAATATTCTGAAAACATCACATCATAACACATACGATATATATTTAATATATTGAAATAGAGCACTTTAAATAAATTTTCCACATCTTGTGGAAAACTACTGATATTCAATTAGTTCCAATTGGAACTTTTCACATATGTTGCAGGTTTTGTTAAATTGATAATTATCTTTTAATCCCATTAAATGTATCACAAATGGCAAAACAACCATTGAAACTGAAGCATTATACTCTAAAGTCCAAATATTATAAAAATTGGTTACATAGCTATAAAGTTTAAGTAGGAAGCAGCATGAATAAGTGACCATATCCTGCTCAACATCTAAATCCAGATTACCCTTATCAGTTGTTGATGTGTAAGTCCTCAAATACTTTTAGCATCCTAAACCTTTAATAACAATAAACTATGAATGGAAAGTCAAATGAAAGTGATACCATAACAGCGGCGAAAATAAATAACAAGGGTACAATAATTGCTGCTTTCATTGGTGCACTAATAATGGTAATA
>JAYUWT010000525.1:0-2860 GCA_043753405.1 Saprospiraceae bacterium
GTCGAGCCAATTTCGATTGTTTTTGTTAATGTTTTTCATTTGTGTAGTTTCTAGTTTTGAGACCTTAGTCTCTTTCCAAAAGCAAATAAGTTGCCTTAGAAAATTATTAAAATTTGTTTTCTTCTTAGTCTGTCTTCCCCGTTTCTTTGGGGCCACCTTCAAATGCAGAATAAATACTATTTACTCCTCATTTTTCCTTGCTACTCTCAATTTTGCACTCCGTGCCCTGTTATTTATCTTCAACTCAGCTTCAGTGGCTTCGATCGGCTTTTTTGTTATGATCTCAAAAGGTCTGTAGATATTTCCGTATTCATCTTTGTCCAACTCACCCTCTACATTTCCTGTTTTGAAAAAGTTTTTAATCATCCTGTCTTCCAGTGAATGAAAGCTGATAACTGCGATCCTTCCACCCGGTTTCAATACTTCAAAACCATTATTCAACATTTCCTCTAAAGCTCCCAACTCATCATTTACTTCTATCCTGAGTGCCTGGAAAACCTGGGCCAGATATTTTGCCCTGTTTCCTTTTATCACCGGATCAATACTGTGAACAAATTCCTCTATTGTCCTGATCTTCAACTTCAATCTGGCTTCAGCAATGCATTTTACCAAAGTTTTGGTATTGCGCACTTCCCCCAGAGTTTGAAACATTTCAGTCAGATCATCTTCGCTATAGGTCATGATTACATCTGCTGCAGTGAGTTGCTGATTCCTGTTCATCCTCATGTCCAGATCACCCTGAAAGCGGAATGAAAACCCTCGCTCGCTTTTGTCAAACTGATGAGAAGATACCCCGATATCAGCCAATAAGCCGTCAATCTGCCGGACCCCTTCTACCCGTAACATTCTCTTTAGATGCCTGAAATTGCTATGTATGAAAATCATTCGCTCATCATCAGGAACATTTTGAACTGCTTCAAGGTCCTGATCAAACACATAAATGCGACCATTCCTGTCAAGCTTTTTCAAAATCTCACTGCTGTGTCCGCCACCACCGAAAGTTACATCAACATAGATCCCATCAGGATCAATTTCTAATGCTTCAATGGTTTCTTCCAACAGCACCGGAAGATGATAAACATCCATACCTATTCCTGTTCTACTGACGAATCATTGCGACTGCCCAATAGCCTGTCTGAAAGCTGAGCAAAATTATCCGGTTCGATATCAGCCCACTCATTGTAAGTAGCTTTATCCCAGATCTCCACACGATCCATGTAACCAAACAGAACAACTTCCTTTTGTATTCCCGCAAATTCCAGCAAGGGTTTTGGCAACAAAATACGCTCAGCTGAATCTGTAGCTACATCTCTGAGGCCCCTGAAAAAGTAACGGATAAAATTTCGTTCCTCTGTTACGAAAGAGTTGAGGTTATTTACCTTATCTACTATTCTATCCCAAACTTTCTCAGGATATAACATTAAACATTTCTCAAAACCTCTATTTACGAAAAACTTATACGGTGGATTACCTCCAATATTCCGAAGCAATGCGGTAGGGAGTTTAATCCTTCCTTTATCGTCAACGCTGCATTCATATTCTCCGTAAAGTTGGTTCATCAATTAGGTTCTATTCAAAATGTATTTACTGTTCTAATGCCTCAAAAATATATCTTCCACCCACTTTTTAACACATTTTCCCCCTTATATTTTCAAATATTCATCAAATTAATATTTTTTATATATGACTATCATCAAGAAGAGAACATATTGTCACTATTTTGATTATATAAATAACATATTTGATTTATATCTATATCAAAAGTAGTGGTAAACAATGATGTAAGTATGATGTTTTATTGTAACCTTTTCTAATAGTAAATAGGGATGCGGTGTGGTAAATTGTGGGAAATATTTTGAAAATGTTGAAAATTAAATGTTGAATGTTGGATGATAACACGACGGTAGATGGGCATTTTCATCTTAGCTAGCATCTATATTCTAACTTAGGATAAGTAATAGGTAATCGGTAATCGGTAATGATAACCTGAGGATAGATGGGACTAATGATCTTATTAAGCCTTCTTATTTCTTATTGCTGATCTCTGTTTTCTATTTCTGACTTCTGTTTTCTGACTTCTTCCATCTTAATATTAGCAAATAATTAAATACTTAAAAAGCTCTATTTCAATCATATACATATAGTCATTTAACAATTTAGTTGAAGTAAAAATGACGAGTAACATTATTTTTATACAAGGAGATGTATTTGTTTCACGCAAAGACGCATAGGGAGGACGAAAAACAATGTTAAATGTTAAATGTTAAATGACACTCTATGCAAAACAATTTTTCAATTTCTGACCTTGCAGGTCTAACCTGGCTTTATTGGACAATATGCTTTACGCTGTAAGCCTCTTCGCAAGATCTATTTAGGAAATTTCATATCTGAACCCCTGTTTCATCACCGCCCCATTCTGAATTTTTCCTTGTCAATTATCTATTCCTTAGGATTGTAAGTCTTCTCGTTTCCACTACAAAGCTATCAGCCATTAGCCATCAGCCTTTATAAACTTCGCTATAATGTTTCATTTCCCTACAACTCTCAGCTCTCAACTTTCAACTTACAAACTCAGTTACTATAATATAACCAGGTGATGGCAGTCTCGATCTCCTTACCCCATTTAGATTCAGTATGGTGGCCATTGGGGTCAATAGAAAGTTTAACACGTAGCAATTTGTCAAAAAAGTCGTACGCTTCCAGATTGTGCTTGAGTCGTTTCATGGCAGGTACCATTGAAGCACTTTCCTTACCTCCTGTATATAAATAAATCTGAGTGGGAAAAGGTGAGAAAAAACGTAAAGATTCAATATTGGCCTTTTGTATGATCCATAAAGAAGGACTAAAGATCATGAGTTTT
>JAYUWT010000526.1:0-7233 GCA_043753405.1 Saprospiraceae bacterium
GTCAGAAGTCAGAAGTCAGAAGTTAGAGGTCAGATGTCAGAGGTTAGATTCTTGATACTAAATAAGATGTGCTGGCTTCCGGAAATGTTAAAAAAAGAAAAATTGTTATGCTGAAGGAATGGAGATCGGAGGATTTCCCCCTCTGGCAGAGGCTAGGGTTTTTACATAAATACAAAGGTGCGCTTCAATAATATGCATATTAGGGTGTTTTATAAATTTATAATTAAATAAATACCGCTCTTTCAGAGCTCTGTTCATTTTTCTAAATCACCCGGTGCGCTGCACCGGGCTCTGTAATTTATGCCTTTCAGGCAATTCGAAGAATTTTAGTTTATCATTAGTTACAAACAATTCTTCAAAGTTTATGACAAATTATAATCTACGAGCAACGGCCTGAAAGGCCACAATTGCAAAGCCCTGTGCGAAGCGCTGGGTAAGAATGTAGTATATACGAGCGCTGAAAGTGCGGCATACAAAGATGTGTATAAACCCTAGCTGGCAGAGGGGGGTAGGGGGAGTTTTGATTTCTTACGTTAATTCTCGGGTTTTTTAATAAAAACCATCTATCAATTGCCATTTATCATTTATCATTCACCATTTATAATTTATAATTATAGTGCTATCCCTCGAAATGCAGGGAAATAGTCCAGGTCCTTGAAAAAACCTTATCCAAAACTTTTGATGTTTCCTTTTGGCCATTGTAGATCAGGATATTATTCAAACCATGACTGTATTTGATCTCAGGTGAAAATATAAAAAAAGGCATAAAAAATTGGAGACCACCACCCAGTTCAATTGAAAAGTCAGTAGGTGCTATTTTTAATATGTTATTTGCTTCAATTGCCCTGTTTTTGTTCGAGACGTCAAAACTGTATTTCACTCCACCCAATACAAAAGCCCTCATGTCTTTATAAGGGTTGGTCTTGTATCTGACCTGGAATGGTAATTCAATAAATACACTTTCAGCTTTCCTTTCCAACAAAGGTTTGCTAGAATTGATCAGGTCGAATGCTAATTTTCTTTCAGTAAATGAAAATGTAGGCATGAGCCTGAAGTCTACTGATTCACCAACTTTCAAATTTGAAATTACACTAACGATGAAACCCTGACCTTTAGCAGAATTTATTCCTACTATACTGTCTGATGTTAAAAAGAAACCGGAACGGAATATTTTATAATTTGTCTGATTATAGCCCAGTGTAAGTCCAAAGAAGAAAGGTTTAGAACTAAAATCCCTGTAATTCGCACTTTGATAGTCATTACTTCTCTTCTTTTGCGCAGAAGAGGAAAATGCTAAAAGACAGGTAAGAAAGATATAGATTATTCTCATTTAATACTCTTGTAGATCGTGCAAATCCCTCCAAAAAGTGGCTTCGCAATTGTGTTTTTAAACCCTAATTCATCTAAGATATTTATAAACGACTGACCATGTGGAAATTGTTGCACTGATTCATATAAATATGTGTAGGCGGAAGCATCACCTGAAGTAACTTTCCCAATGAAAGGCATTATATATTTTGAATAGACCTTGTACAGACTGTTGAAGACAAACGATTTGGGAATAGAGAATTCAAGAATGGCAACTTGCCCGCCAGGTCTTGTGACCCTATACATCTCCGCAAGCCCTTTTTTTAGATCTTCAAAGTTGCGGACCCCAAATGCTACTGTGACTGCGTCAAAGTAACCGGTGTCAAATTTTAGATTTTCACTATCCCCTTGTTCCAGTTTTATTATATTGGTCAAACCCTGTTTGTCGATCTTGGTCCGACCGATGTCAAGCATTTTATTACTTAGGTCTACGCCAATAATTTCCTGGGGTTGCAATATTTTAGCAGTCAAAAGAGCAACATCTCCTGTACCGGTAGCTACGTCCAGGATCCGCTGTGGTTTGGCATCGGCGAGCATTTTGATCATTTTCTTACGCCAGCCCTTGTCGATACCGAGCGTAAACAAATGATTGAGCAGGTCATAACTTCCGGCTATGTTGTCAAACATATTTTCTATCTGACCTTTTTTGTCTTTGTCTGCAGAATATGGTTTTACCTCACTCAATAAATGTATAATTATGTATCACAAAGTTAGAGAACTCAATATTATGATCTATGGTTTGTATTATTTTTAAAGTAAATGATGATTTTGACAATCATATAATATTGCGTTTTTTCTGGGATAAACTTCATATTTTAATTCAAAGATTGGATGATCTCGTCACTAAGTGGTCTGGTTTTATAATAAAAGACTTGCTCAAGTTCTCCCTGTTCATTTAATAAGAATTTCGTAAAATTCCATTTTACCGGATTTTTTATATTAAGTTTTTCAGCTTCATTGATCAGATATCGGTAGATTGGAGTAATATCATCACCTTCTACGGATACCTTTGCTGCCATGGGGAACGTAACACCATAATTCTTTTGACAAAAAGAAGCTATTTCTGCATTGGTCCCAGGTTCTTGTTCTCCAAAATTATTGGCAGGAAAACCTACTATTACAAGATTTTTGTCTTTATATTTTTCGTAAAGTTTTTCAAGATCTTCGTATTGAGGCGTATAACCACAATCTGATGCTGTATTGACGATCATTATTTTTTTTCCTTTAAAAGAAGAAAAATCAATCGTACCTCCGGTTAAAGCATCAACCTTGAAATCATATATATTCTGTGCTTGTAAATTCATAGTTGTTAATAACATTAAGATTGTTAATATTTTACACATTGATTTATTTGAAATTTATATTTTTTAACAAAAATTAATCTGTCTTTAAAATTTGATATCCTTTTCAGTTTAATAGTACTACAACTAACTTGTTTTGCAAAAGGTTTAAAATAAAGTGCCCTGGCTTTCTCCAAGATCAAATTCTATGGTATCGCCAACATGCAGATCGCTGATAGTGGGGGATTCGATATCAGTCTTTTCATGTGTTTCTGCTAATTCTTCAGCAACAAAGTTTTTTAATTTTTCGGAGCTCAATCTGTTTCCGATCGCTTTCCAGCCTTTAATGTCAATAAATTCAGCAAGATTTATCTTATCATTGATCCAATTATTGCGCACTTTGACCTCATAATTTACGATAGGTTGTTCAAGCACGGATACAAAAAGCAGACTTGAATCAGGATGGTCAGTTATAAACGAAAACCGGTTGAATGTCACATCACTTTCTATTTTGAACCTTTTCACCATGGTCCATCCTTTATAACCATCATAATGAACAGCGCTCACGACGATATTTTCATTATTAATAAGTAATTGGTTTATTTCTTTTCCATTCAATTTTAAGGAAAGATCAAAAGGCACGACCTCAAGACTTCCATCATTATAGATAATCAGAAGTTTATCACCATTATCAAGACCTCCGATCTTAATGCCTTTTTTATCGACATTGAGTTTGTTGGTTTCCTCATCATAGTATAATACTTGCGCACCAAGTGTAGATCCTCCTTGTTCTGCCAGGGTGATTTTTTTGATCGGATATTTGGTCACAGTATTACCCTGTGAGTCCCTACCTTTGATCAACAAAGTACTGAAATCGAAATCAAAAACTTTGATTTTAGCTTTAGCAGCAGGAGAGAGTATTATTTTTACAATTTCAGCCTCACCGTTTATATTAGCTGAAAAATAATGCAGCTTTGGCTTAACTGATCCTTTTGTCAGATCATATTCTTTGTCGCGCGTGATACTGGTGACATTGAACCTTTTAGCATACGATTTGCCTCCGGTGCCATCAGAATATATCAGATTGTACGTGGTCCTTTCATCATTTTTGTTCCATACAGCTACATAAATGATGTTTTTGCCAATAAAAGATTTTTCTGACAATCTGGTTACCATCAGTTTCCCCTGATCTGTAAATGCTATAATATCATCAATATCAGAACAGTCTGCTACAAATTCATCTTTTTTCATTCCAAAACCCACAAAACCTTCCTCCCTGTTAACGTATAATTTGGCATTGTTTTGAACTACAGCAGTAGCTTCTATCGCTTCAAACTGGCTTAAGATGGTCCTTCTTTCCCTGCCCTTCCCATATTTATCTTTCAGATATTTAAACCAATCAATGGTATATTGCACCATTTGTCCCAGGTTTTTATTGACTTCAGCGATCTGATCCTGTAGGGATTCCAATTCTTTATCGGTTTCGAAAGAACTATATTTTGAGATTTTCTTTATCCGGATTTCAGTTAGCTTGATGATATCTTCTTCGGTGATATCCCTGGGTAACTTAGCTATTAACTTTTCTTTTGGTTTAGGAAATGAAGGTGTAGCGACATATTTTTCTAAGCCGGAGCGGACTGCCAACAGAACAGCTTCATAAGTTTCAGACTCTTCAATGTCACGGTAGATCCTTTTTTCAATAAATATTTTTTCGAGGCTTGTGAAAAACCACTTTTCAAGCAATTCATTTAACTTAATCTGTAATTCAGCCTGAAGCAGGTCTTTTGTCTGATCTACGCTAAATTTTAATATTTCCTCGACACCGGTAAAGACAGGTTTGTCGGCTATAATGATACAGGCAGAGGTAGAAATACTGCTTTCGCAATCACTGAATCTGTATAACGCATCTATGGTTTGGTCCGGAGATACTCCCGGCATCAATTCGATTGTGATACTTACATCCTTGGCGGTATTATCTGTGATCTTCTTGATCTTGATCTGACCTTTATCGTTGGCCTTTAATATGCTGTCTATCAGCCTGTCAGTAGTGGTTCCAAATGGTAATTCTGATATTTCTAAGGCTGTCCGGTTGATAATATTAATTTTGGCACGCACCAACAACCTGCCACCTCGTTTACCTGACTGGTAATTGGAAGCATCAGCATAACCACCTGTTAAGAAATCGGGATAAAGTGTGAAAGTTTTGTTTTTTAAGTAGGCTATACAAGCTTCTGTTATTTCAATAAAGTTATGAGGCAATACTTTGGTAGATAATCCTACAGCAATACCTTCTGTGCCCTGTGATAAAAGAAGTGGGAATTTTAAGGGTAAAAATACGGGTTCTCTCTTTCGGCCATCGTAGGTTAGTTGCCAGATTGTAGTATCCGCGTTGAAAACTACATCTAATGCAAATTTGGTCAATCTCGCTTCTATATATCTTGGTGCTGCTGCAGAATCACCTGTTCTTGTATCTCCCCAGTTTCCCTGACAGTCTATTAGCAGTTCTTTCTGTCCCAGGCCTACTAAAGCATCCCCTATAGAAGCATCGCCATGAGGATGATATTGCATCGTTTGTCCTATTATGTTTGCCACTTTATTATACCGGCCATCATCCATCTCTTTCATACTATGGAGTATTCTTCTATGGACAGGCTTACAGCCATCTTCGATCATAGGCACAGCCCGCTCCAGAATTACATATGATGCGTAATCCAGAAAATAATTTTCATACATACCCGGCAATGGAATGATCTGATTTATATCCCTTGAAATTTCTTCTGACATATTAAATTTTGGTAATACAAAGTCACAAAGATAGTAACATATTTTATTATTTTATATTTGATATGCACATATGATCATAATGATTTCTATGTTCTATAGATTTAAAACTATTAAATTTGGCACTTTTTTCTTAACAATTATTTTATCCTATTTATGATATTAAGTTTAAAAGATGTTCATAATATAGCGCTTATAAATTTTAAAGAAATTTGTCAATATAAAAGTTAAATTTGTAGTATTGTATCTGATACAATAACTTCGGGATTAACGGTAAGGATTTTTACTAAAATTGTACTAATGTTGAATGCTATAATTATAGACGATGAAAGGCATTGTATCGAAACCCTGGCATGGAAACTCACTGAATTTTGCCCTGGCGTCCACATTTTGGGGCAATTTCAAAAAGGTATTGACGCAATTGAATATTTAAAAAAGAAGACATACCCGGATATCGTTTTTATGGACATTGAAATGCCTAATATAAACGGTTTCGATATATTGAAACTAATAGATACCAATCAAATCAAAGTAGTCCTCACCACAGCTTATGAAAAATATGCTATGGATGCACTCAAAATGCACGTTTATGATTACCTGCTCAAACCGATAGATCCAATTGAATTGATCAGTCTCATCAAAAGTATTGAATCAATACATGATGAGAAAAAATCATATACCGGCACTAAAAAAGTGATTAGTATTTCTACCCAGGAAAGTATTGAGTTTGTAATGCCTCAGGAGATATTGTTTTGTCAGGCACACAGCAATTATTGTATGATACATTTTGTCAACAAAAGAAAAAAAATGACTTCAAAGACTTTAAAGGATTTTGAAGCACAGCTGTCAGACTTTTCTTTTTTCAGAACTCATCAATCTTATCTTATCAATCTGAATTATGTGAAAGAAATAAGAAAGAATGACATTGGTATATTGATCTTATCTGATGATACTAAAATACCAATTACAAAGATCAAAAAATTGGAATTGATTGAGATACTAAGCAGTTAATTATTTCAAATCTTATACAGGTATTTTAATTGTTACCCTGGTGCCTGCAGCTTGTAGATTATCATCATACAAGTCTTCTATAATCAATGATTCTGACCCTTCCTGATAGTTATACATTAGATTTAACCTGTTCATAGTGGTCTTGATGCCAAGGGAGATCTTATTGATTAAAATAGGACTTTTATGGTGTAAGGAAGCATTCCGTCCTATCCCATTATCTGTTACTATGAAGATGAGAAAATTCTTATTTTCTTTTATTATTATCTCAATATCACAATTCTTTAATTTTGGCAATAAGCCATGTTTAATGGAATTCTCTACGATAGGCTGTAATATAAGAGGAGGAACCAAGTGCTTGCTTATATCTAGCGATTCTGCTATTATTATAGAATATTCAAAAGTATCTTCAAAGCGCAGCTTCTCCAGTTCTAAATATAATTCAATGACATTGAGTTCTAATTTTAATGGTATTTTATTTTCCTGAGAATTTTCTAATGAAAATCTTAATAATTTGGAAAACTTATTGAGGTATTCTAGTGCTTGTGGATAATTCTTTTTAATTATTATATGTTCGATCGCATTCAGGCAATTAAATGCGAAATGGGGATTCATTTGGTTTCTTAAAGCATTTAATTGCAGTCGATCTATTTCCTTTTGAAATTCATCTTTAAGTTTTTTATTTTTGATCTTCGCCCTGATAAAATAATAATAATATACAAAACCAACTGCAAAAAATAATATAAATATCAATAACAGAAACCAAATACTTTTAAACCAGGGTGTTTTAATTAAA
>JAYUWT010000527.1:0-2857 GCA_043753405.1 Saprospiraceae bacterium
CAGGTGGCAACATAGTATGGGAATGGCACGTTTGGAATCATTTGATCCAGGACTACGATTCCAAAAAGTCTAATTATGGAAAGCCAGTTGATCACCCTGAACTATTAGACTTTAATGAGGGTGAGCCCTTGCCGCCTGTTATAACCCAGGATAGTATGGATATATTACAGGCCAAAGGAGGTCAGTGGAGAAATCGAACCGCAGATAACAGAGGTTCAGATGTTTATCATTTTAATGCGATTAAATATAATTCAGATTTGGACCAAATTGTATTTAGTTCACCTCATTTGAGCGAAATCTTTATTATTGACCACAGCACAACAGTCAAAGAGGCTGCTGGACACAAAGGAGGACGCATGGGTAAAGGAGGAGATTTTCTTTATCGATGGGGTAACCCTAAAAACTATCATAGAGGAGATTCGACGACACAGCAATTGTTTGGACAGCATGATGTACGATGGATAGAACAAGGAAAACCAGGTGCCGGACACTTAACCGTATTCAATAATGATATTCCTGGAGATATAAATAGTGATTCCACCAATTACTCCGCTGTATCTGAATTAGCCCCTCCGGTTGATCAGCAGGGTAATTATATTATTGAAAAAAGCAAACCGTTTGGTCCGGATAGACCTCTATGGAAATACATTGCTCAAGATACCCTTTCATTCTATAGTAGTTTTATTTCAGGAGCACATAGAATGACCAGTGGCAACACCTTTATCAATCAGGGTGCCAAAGCTCGTTTTTTTGAAGTAACCCCAGAAGGAAAAATAGTTTGGGATTATTTATCACCGTACAGAGGAGAAATCCGAAAGCCAAATGGTGATCCTGTACCTGCGATACCATTTGCTTATATGACTTTTCGGGCTACTTTTATACCTGCAGATCATCCTGGATTGGCTGGTCGAAAGTTGGAACCTATTAATCCACAGCCAAAAGCATTTGTACTTCCGCAAGGAAAGAAAATGTAAAAAAGAATTTACAATGTGATCATGCTAAATTAAAAAAGATCTTTAAAAACACATCATGAAAAAAATAATTTTTGCATTGACTTTACTATTGACTACTACAGGTTTTTGGGGTTGTAAAAATGTAACTACTGGATCGAATAAAAAAACAGATCCAAACATAGGTGGTCTAGGTATGCCCAGAGGCTTGATCAGTAAAACAGAACAGGCTACACCAGGCTATGTGTTTTTTTCGCCTCTGCTCTCAGCCACTACTTATCTTGTAGACATGGATGGAAAAGTAGTGCATACCTGGGAGAGTGATTATGGTCCATCAGGTTGGCTATACCTTAAAGAAAATGGAAATCTGGTACGAGGTGGCAGACAACCCGATGCACCTGTATTTGGGGGTGGGGGCCAAGGCGGTAGGATGCAGGAATTTACCTGGGATGGAGAGCTTATTTGGGATTATAAATATGCTACCGATGATCATCTGGCGCATCATGATGTAGCTATAATGCCAAATGGAAATATTCTCGCTATAGCCTGGGAGATCAAGACTCCCGAACAAGCCATTCAGGCAGGGAGAAGGCCGGAGTTAATACCTAAAGCAGGGATATGGCCGGATAAAGTGGTGGAGCTTAAGCCAAAAGGAAAAAATGAAGCCGAAATAGTTTGGGAATGGCATATATGGGATCACATGATTCAAGATTATGATTCTACCAAAAGCAATTATGGTATACCTTCCAAACATCCTGAACTACTTAATATCAACGTTGGAGATTCATTGCCTAAACCGATAACACAGGAAAAATTAAATGAACTTAGGGCGAAGAATAATGCAGTCACTAACAGTACACCTGATAACGGTGGAGCAGATGCATTTCATTTAAATGCCATTAATTATAATGAGACATTGGATCAGATTGTTTTAAGCTCTCCAGATCTTGATGAGATTTATATTATTGATCATAGTACGAGCACTCAAGACGTAGCTGGGCATAAAGGTGGTCATTGGGGTAAAGGTGGTGATTTTCTGTATCGGTGGGGAAATCCCGAAAATTACGGTAGAGGGGATTCGACGAATCACCTCATTGGAGGCCAACATGATATTAAATGGATCCCTAGTAATTTTCCTGGAGGTGGACATCTTATGGTCTTTAATAACAATGTACCAAATTCAAAATCACCATACTCTTCAGTTTATGAATTGATATCCCCTTTAACCAAAGATGGGTATGAGCTTTCGGCTAATGGTCATTTTGGTCCTGAGGGGCCTTCATGGAAGTTCGTTGCAGCCGACACGATGTCCGCCTTTGCGCCGTTTATTTCTGGAGCTCACAGAATGGCGAATGGCAATACCTTTGTAACGATAGGTCCCAAAGGAAGGTATCTTGAAGTAACCTCTGAAGGAAAAATTGTTTGGGATTATTGGACCCCTTATGCCGGATATGTCAGAATGAAGGATGGAACTTATCCGCAACCTGTTGGTCCTTTTTTATATGCAACCTTTAGGGCAACACATTTTCCGATGGACCATCCTGCAGTAAAAGGTAAAATATTAAAGCCACTCGATCCACAGCCCGCAATATTTGTAATGCCGCAGCCAGAAAAAAAGTGATCGTCTTTAAGAAATCAGGGTATTTTTTAGGTTAGATTATTCTTGCATTAGAATGATACCATTTTCTTTGACATAGACATTCCAATGATTTAGCATCTCCTCGTATTTTTCTGGAAACTTTGAGGATAAATCATGTGATTCTGTAGGGTCTTCTTCAAGATTAAATAGCTCAAAATCACCTTTGCCAAACGGAGGCTCTATTTTATAAATTTTCCATTTCCCCTTTCTAAGAGCACATCTGCCAAACAATTCCCATCCCATTGCGTAACTTTCATCATGAACGTGG
>JAYUWT010000528.1:0-2852 GCA_043753405.1 Saprospiraceae bacterium
ATATTGGCTCGACCTTCAAAGAATAAAGAATTATCATTAGGGTCAGAGGATACCAATACTACCCCGCTCATGGGCCAATATGCCCAGATCAAAAGCAAATATCCCGATGCTATCTTATTATTCAGAGTAGGTGATTTCTATGAAACATTTGGGGAAGATGCCATCACAGTAGCTCGTACACTTGGAATAGTGCAAACCAAACGAAATAATGGATCGAGTGCAATAGAATTAGCAGGGTTTCCTTATCACTCACTTAATTTATACTTGCCAAAGCTGGTAAGATCAGGATATCGGGTGGCTATATGTGAACAAATGGAAAAACCGGTGCCAGGAAGAGTGGTAAAAAGATCAGTAACAGAGTTGATCACACCAGGAGTAATTACAGGAGATCAAATGCTGGATTTAAAGAAAAATAATTTTCTTGCCAGTATACACTATGGTAACCGTGATATACATGGCATTGCTTTCATTGATATTTCAACAGGTGATTTTTATGTAGCAGAAGGGGATTTAAATTATCTGGATAAATTATTGCAAAGTTTTAGCCCATCAGAAGTAATACTAGCTAAAAACACTAAAAAATTATTTGAAGACCGGTACGGTAGTAAATATTATGTGTACACGTTGGATGATTGGATTTACCAATGGAATTTTGCCCACGAAAAACTATTATCACAATTTGAGGTCCTCAGCTTAAAGGGATTTGGTGTGGATACAATGACACTAAGTCAAGTGGCCGCCGGTGCTTCACTTTATTACCTTCAAAGCACTGAAAATCAAATAGTCCATATTAAGAACATACAACGTATACCCGAAGCAGACTTTGTATGGCTAGATAGATTTACAATTCAAAACCTGGAGCTATTAAGCAATTCAAGAGATACGGGAAGGTCTTTTATAGAAGTATTAGATCATAGCATTACTCCTATGGGATCGAGGATGTTGCATAAATGGGTGATTTTACCTTTGGTCCATCTACAAAAAATAAATAAAAGATTGGAGGTAGTAGAATATTATGTCAATAATGCCGATAAGATTGAAAATCTGGATTCATTATTGAGGCAATTCGGAGACCTTGAAAGACTAATTAACAAGGCAGCTATGGATCGACTCAGTCCTCGTGAAGCTGTACAGTTAAAGAGAGCATTATCTATAGTACCACCATTTAAAAAATCACTAGATGAATCAGCTCATGACGAAATAAATAATATCAGTGTAAGTATACTTTTATGTGAGGTACTTCATGCCTCTCTGGATGTAAAACTCAGAGATGATGCACCAGTAGCGATTAACAAAGGTGGCATCTTTAAGGATGGTGCAAATACTGAACTTGACAGCCACAGGTATATAGTGCAACATGCACAAGATTTGCTTATTCAATTGCAACAGCAAGAATCATTGCGTACTGGCATTCCTGTAAAGATTGGATTTAATAGTGTATTTGGCTACTATCTGGAGGTCACTAATAAATATAAAGATCAAGTTCCTCCCGAATGGGTACGTAAACAAACCCTAGCCAATGCGGAACGCTTTCTTACTGATGAATTAAAAAAACTCGAAAGTCAAATATTAGGAGCAGAAGAAAAAATAAACGATTTAGAAGAAACACTATTCAGAGATCTGGTCTTACAAATCAAAGAATATATAGTGGCTATTCAAAATAATGCACAAATAATAGCCAAGTTTGATTGTTTACTTTCATCTGCGAAAGCTGCTATTCAAAACAAGTATACTAAACCAATATTGCATGAAGGCAATACTATTGAAATATTGAAAGGTCGACATCCGGTAATCGAAAAAAATCTGAAACCCGGTGAAGAGTATATAGCAAACGATATATTCATCGATAGTGATAGTCAGCAAATATTAATGATTACTGGTCCTAATATGTCAGGTAAATCAGCCATCTTAAGACAGACAGCATTAATCTCACTCATGGCCCAGATGGGAAGTTTTGTGCCTGCAGAAAAAGCCACTCTCGGACTTCTGGATAAAATATTTACTCGTGTCGGGGCCTCAGATAATATTTCTAGTGGTGAATCGACTTTTATGGTGGAAATGAATGAAACATCACTGATATTAAACAACACCTCTGCCCGTAGTTTGATTTTATTGGACGAAATAGGAAGAGGTACCAGCACATTTGATGGCATTTCTATAGCCTGGGCCATCGCTGAACATTTGCACGATCATGACATCAACCGCCCAAAGACATTATTTGCCACTCACTATCATGAACTTAATGAATTATCTGCCAAACATGAACGAATCAAAAACTTTCATGTGGCCACTAAAGAAATTGGTAATAAGGTAATATTCCTGAGGCTTTTGCGAGCAGGCGGCGTAAAACATAGCTTTGGTATACATGTGGCTCGCATGGCTGGAATGCCAACCAGGATTATCGATCGTGCTCAAAGCATACTCAAACATTTGGAAAAACAATCGATAGAAGCTGATGAATCAGAAAGACAAGACCTCAACAAATCTGTACAGTCAATTCCTTCCAATTTACAATTAAATATTTTCGAGACATCTGATCCAAGGGCTCAGGCGGTAATCAGAATGTTGGAAGAAACTGATATTGATAGATTATCACCCATAGAATGTTTGATAAAGTTGAATGAGATCAAAACAATGTTAAAAACATAATAAATTTAAATTTTTAAAACTTAATTGATATGAAATTCAAAACTTCCAATCACCACCCTTCTCAGCCAACCTCGCGTATGGTGGCAATGGATGAATGGAAATATCACTAAAGAAGGAATCCAAAAAGATCTCGACTGGATGCAATGCACTGGTATTGGCGGCTTTCAAAATTTTGATGCAATCTATTTACTCCGGTAATAGTG
>JAYUWT010000529.1:0-2852 GCA_043753405.1 Saprospiraceae bacterium
CGCCGGTCTGATGGTACTGAATTTGAAGCCAAAGGATGTTGGAACAAAGAAGTATTTGATAATTCCAATCCGTTGATCATAGAGCTTGCCTGTGGCAAAGGAGAATATACTGTATCACTTGCTCAAGCACATGCAGATATTAATTTTATAGGCATTGATATCAAAGGAAATAGAATGCATCGAGGGGCAAAGAAAGGATTGGCCATGGGACTAAAAAATGCAGCGTTTCTGCGAATACGAATTGAATGGATCATGAATCATTTTGGACCGGGCGAACTAGCTGAGATCTGGATTACTTTTCCCGATCCATTTTTAAAAAACAGTAAAGCCAATAGGAGACTTACCAGTCCGGTGTTTTTGGATAGATATAAGATATTATTAAAACCAGATGGTATCGCACATTTAAAGACAGATAGCCCTGAATTGTATGCTTATACACTAACAACATTAAAATCATATCCCGGTATTCAAATCATCACAGAATCAGCCAATATAGATCTGGATGGTCTCACCAAAGAGGATCTTGCTATACAAACGTATTATGAAGGCATGCATAGGGCTGTAGGTAAAAGTATTAAATATGTGAGCTGGAGGTATCAATAGGAATTTACAATTTTACAATATACGATTTACAATGTGGCTGACGCGAGAGGAGCAAAGAGTCAATATGCAATTGTCAATTTAATTATTGCTTATCGACAATTTGCCTATTGAAACCCCTCAGCAATCTTGCGATCCTTAAATTGATAAAGGCAAAGACAATGATCACACTCATCAATAGTAGTGAAAGCAACGTTTTGTTTTCTACCATTGGAATCAATATTGGTTGTATCAGATAACCGAGGATAGACATGGGTGCTATGATGAAAGCGTTCAGGGCATTAGTCATTTTCCTATCTGATGCAGCTCTGGATCCCATCATTTTGTTTAATGCAAAAAATAATAGCCACAGGACTAAGAATAAAATGAGCATGGAAGATTTCACCGGATAAAAGTAAGGAAACTATCACTACCCCAAATTTCATAAATAATTATGTTTGACAAACATTATATTTGTAAAACATAATAATTATGAAATTCGTCAATAGATACACAGAAATAGCTAAAATTCAATCATTTATATCCAATTCTACACCTTTTCTTGGTGTTATTTATGGTCGCAGAAGGTGCGGAAAGTCAGCCATTTTGAAGAAAATACTAAGAAATATTGACATCTATCATCAATGTGATCTGCAAGAGAGCATAATGCAAAGAAAATCTATAGGTCAAGGGTTGAAGACTTATATACCTGAAATAGACAGCCTTACATTTAAAAATTGGGAAAGTTTTTTTGAAACCATTTCTGCACGCATTCCCCCACTATCAGTTTTAGTCTTGGATGAATTTCCATACCTGGTCAAAGTATCACCTGAAATCATCAGCGTCATTCAGAAACTTATAGATCTGAATAAATTGAGTTTTCATTTAATTCTTTGTGGATCAGCTCAACAAATGATGCAAGGCATGGTACTGGATAAAAACGAACCACTGTATGGAAGAGCAGATCTGATATTAAAAATAAAGCCATTAAAAGTGGGATATCTGCAAGAAGCTATGGAATTGGATGATTCCATAGCTTGTATAGAGGAATATGCTGTATGGGGAGGGGTGCCCAGATATTGGAAATTGCGTATGAATTATTCGGATCGAAAAGAAGCAATTAAATCTTTGATATTTGATGGCGATGCTTTGCTCAGTGAGGAGCCTATCAGATTATTGGCTGATGATATGAGAAGTTCTATTCAAGCCATTTCGATATTAAATCTAATAGGCAATGGAGTGTCAAAAGTTTCTGAGTTAGCTGCCCGGCTCAATAAACCAGCCACCGCCCTGAGCAGGCCACTCCAACAATTGATCGATCTGGATATAATAAAACGAGATATCCCATTTGGAGATCTGGAAAAAAACTCGAAAAGAAGTTTTTATTCTATATCTGATCCTTTTATGCATTTTTATTTTCAATTTGTACAAAATAATAAATCACTGCTTGCAATTGGATTGATGGATAAAGTAATGGAGTCAGTAGACCAAAAGTGGAATCAATTTGTTTCTATTCGGTACGAGCAATTATGCAGGGATGCCATTCCATATTCAAATCTTTTTGAAATAAATTGGGGACATGCTCAACGATGGTGGCCCGGTGCTGGTATGAACCAAGGAACAGAAATAGATCTGGTCGCAGAGTCGCTCGATAGACAATCCATTTTGATAGGAGAAGTTAAATGGATACACAATCCAAATATTCATCAAATAATAGAAGAGCTGAATAAGAAGATTGAATCCATATCTCATATAGTGCAAAAAAGGAAAATCTATAAGGTGATTTGTTTAAAATCGTTGAATCAAAGTTCGTATTATAATGAGAATACGCTTTTGGTTGGCTCAGATCTGATATTAAAATACAATAAGTAAATAAGAAGCTAACTTTGTGCCCATACATGGAGTCAAGCATAGCAGCCAAAACAGATCTGAGATCAATGAACCTAGCTCAACTGGAGGAATGGATTATCTCTATTGGCGAACCAAAATACAGAGCCAAACAAGTATTTCAATGGCTTTGGAAAAAAAATGTAACTGATATAGCGCAAATGAGTGATCTCTCTAAAGGGTTGAGAGAAAAACTAATGGCTCTGTCAGATACCAAACCATTGACCCTCGATAAATCGCAAAAAAGTGCAGACGGTACTATAAAATCCCGATTTACATTGCACGACGGTCACAAGATAGAATCAGTACTGATTCCGGTAGAGAGAGAAAAAAGATTTACAGTATGTGTATCTACCCAAGTGGGATGTAGCCTTACTTGTAGTTTT
>JAYUWT010000530.1:0-7206 GCA_043753405.1 Saprospiraceae bacterium
GGTAAACATCGGCATAGATCTTATACTGATCTTTGCTGAGTGATGGTACTTCAATATTTGGGATAGAAACCGGTAATTCCGTCACCTGCGATTGGTAAGTTGCCTGACCATTGAGACTTATCTGCGGAAGATAACCTTTCGATAAGTTATCAATATTAAGTTCCATTGTCTGTCGGATCAGATCTTGTTGTTTAATAAGGGGATAGTTTTCTTTAGCGAGGGTATAACAATCCTCCAGAGAAATTGAATCCTGAGCAATTGCATCTGAAACGAACCCCAGAAGCACTACACCTATTTTGAGCAAATTAAACATTCTTATTATTATTTTGATTTAAACATTTGATTAATAATGTGTCAATTTTTTTTAATCTGATTTTAATATTTTCATCATCCATTGAGGAATTAATACTTTACGGTCAGTAATAAGCTGATCAAAAGCTTCCTGGTCCATACTCCCCAGGATCTTCAACATTGGGCTTGCTATAAAAGGGAACACAGTCATGCCAATAAAATTGAGTATAAAGTTCATTGGATGGATAGGTTTGAATTCTTCGGAAGCGATTTTATCTATGAGTTGTAGCATGAGGTCTGATCCAAGCAGGACTTCTTTGATTCCAACATTTTGCATCAAATGTTCCGGATCATTTCTGATCTCACTAAGGATGAATAAAGGGATTTCCGGATTGACGAGTAAAGTATCTATATAATTGGAGGTGATCCTGGTAAGTTTTTCTTCAAAAAGTAGAGTTTTGTCATCGATTACAATTTTGATAGAATTGAAAAAAATTTTCAACGATTCCAGCATGATTATATTAAACAGCTTCTGTTTACTCCTGAAATAATAGTTGAGCAATGCAAGATTTATACCCGCTTCTTCGGCGATATCTCTGGTGCGTGTTGCTGCAAAACCTTTTTTATGAAATACCAGGCGTGCTGCTTCTTTGATCTTTTCTTCCGTGTTTGGATCGGTTTTTAAAACTTCAGTGATCTTTTTTGCCATCTGCTCCGGATTATTTCCTTTTGTAAATGCAAATATAAGGGGCGTTTTTTAATTAACCAAATGTTTTAATCAATTGATTAAATAAAATGAATATTTCTTTATATCTTCCTTTCTTTCAACAAATTATTGGATCTATTTTAAAGACAACCATGCTATTATTTGATTGAATAATGCTACAAATGATTTATGAAGCTTCTTATTATTGTGATCAGAAATATTTATTAGTCCTTTCCGATTTATACCCTTTCAAGTCAAAGAATTATTTTTAATAGATTCTTTTAAATCAGTTAGCATCAAGGTTGTACATAAACATTAAGGTTAGGACTTAATTGTCTGACTCAAGTATATAATATTCTTCAGAAATCTTGAAGGGTATTATTACAAAAGAATTAAGTAAGTGTGTATAAATTTTAAGCCGCCAAAGAAAACGTCTCTGGCGGCTTTCTTATTTATTCAATATCAGCAGTTTGAATCCCCGGCAATAAAAAAAAGTGTTGCGGACCAGAAGGAATTTTATTTTTCTTTTTGCAACAATTGCTGATATTGCTTTGGTGTAATACCTTCATAATGCTTGAATACCCTGATGAAATAATTACTGTCTTCAAATCCGGATTCATAAGATACATTTTTAATATAAATGTTTTTATCGGCAAGATAACTCTTAGCAAGTTTTATTTTTTCAAGGATAATAAATTCCACAGGACTAATACCCATCTCAGTCTTAAACATCCGGTATAAAGTAGAAGGGCTCATACCCACTTCCTTAGCCACAGATTTCAAATCGATCTTAGTCGTAATATTCTCCCGGATTATGGTGATTGAATGTGAAAGAAATGGATTGGACTTTTTATAATTCCCAACATTAACCCCCTTGAATGTTTGAGATTGGACGATCTTGACGAGTAATTCCTGGATCGAAAGATCGGCCAGCGTATCTTTGAAGATCGTTGTACTCTGACAGACCTGGATTATCTTATTGATAATATAGGTCATTTCTTCATTATTCTTAAAAATAAAATTATTATCATCCAGTTGCCAGAAATTATCCTGCCCGGCCTTAGGATACCTTTCATTCAGATAATTGAGGGTGTCCGATATTTTTTTACTGTCTATGGCCAATGCAATACACTGTGTTGGATTTGTTAGGGATGCTTCAGGAAAATCAACTTTGATCGGTACTTTAGGAGGCACGATCACTGACTCTCCGGGTATATAGTCAAAGCTATCCTGTTCGAATAAATGAACTACTTTTTTTCCTTTCAACATACTAGTTACTATCAGGTCGTTGAAGAGCAAAGGAACCTGTTCACTGATCTGGAATGTTTCAAATAAATTTAATTCACAATTTTCCAGGTTATAGACAGTCCGGTTTTCTACCAATGTTTTTAGTGCATCTTCACTGGTGTTGGCTAGAGAATTTGGAATAGAATTATTATGTATCATGGTAGAGTGAGGTATTGCTCCGATTTTGTAAATATAATTACGTTCCGGAATTTCAAACTTTAATTTAATTACGGATACAGTAAGTGCGGAAGGTTATTTCGAAGTGAGTATATACATTAAGCGTTTTCAGAATCAAAAAGATTCAATTATATTAAAAAAAATTTATGAATACCGTTGATTTTGTTGCGAAGTGTTACACGATGTGGGTTGTAACCTCCTTCAGCTTATGTATTTTGTAAATATTTGGTTATCAGTAGTATCAAGAATCAATATACCTTCTTCATTATCATTAAGGCATCCCAGGAGAGCACCGTCTCTGTCCCATACTGCAGACCCACCGGGACAATCAAATTCACCGGTCCGGCCGACACAATTAGACAAAAATGTTATCATTGAATATTTTTTAGCAATGTCTGACAATGTTTGATGTGATCTTTCCAATGATGCTTTTGATTTCACTGCACTAGCCACATAATAGGAAGCTCCCTTTGATGCTGCCTCTTCAGAATGTTCCGGTACAGAGATTTCATAACAAATGGCCAATGCTATGTTTTGTTCCGGGCCGATCAGCCCTGTGAATTTTTCATTTCCTACGAAATGGATTTCCTCATCCTTATGGATATATTTTTTATGGTATGTTTGCCGGACATGCTGAGGCTGGAATAAAATCATACTTATAGAAACTCCGTTTTCATTGTTGGTAGGCAGTCCGACTCCTATTGTGACACCGTATTTATCACTTGTCAATTGAAAATGGTCGAGGATGTCATCATCCTGGTTGGTGGCAAGATCACCTGCAAGTTCCGGTTCGTAACCGGTTACAGACAATTCCGGAAAAATAATGACATCTACATCATAGGGCAACGCAAGTTCAATTAGATGGTTATGACATTCAATATTCTTTAAGACCTCACCTTTATGTGGCCTTGTTTGTACTACACAGATCTTCATATTATCATTCTTAACGTTAAAGTTAAGATGAATTGTGTTCAGGCCGGTGCTTATTTTTCAAATCGAACTAATAGGAAACTTTATTTTAAGCTTTTTGCTTTTGAAACCAGATCTTTAAATTCCTTTTTAAAACCATGTTCATCATTTAAATTAATTGAATTTAACCAACCTGTGATTGTATCATAGTTGCTCGTTCCTTTATACTGGGAATTATAAAGCAACATACTGAAAGAAACTATACCTGATGTGAACTTCATGAAATCAGAAGATTGTTCAAAAGTGTTTCCATCGTCATATATTTTTAATTCTATAGGGACGCTTATATCATTCTGAGGCTCTTTGTACCGGAAATCTATTGAAAACGTAGGTACAGTTCTGAAATCAATATTTGATGTAGGTACGATTTCATACATAGCAGTAATGTTTTGACCGGAACCGATCTCCCCTGCGTCTTTTTTATCATCTTCGAAATCCTCATTATTCAATAGTCGGTTTTCATAACCGATCAGTCTATATGAGATCACGTTCTCCGGATTAAAATTGACCTGGACCTTAACGTCTTTAGCGACTGTAAAAAATTTATTGTAGTCATAAATAAAGACTTTTTTCAATTGTTCCAGATTATCAATGTATTCATAAGTTCCATTTCCATTATCAGCTATCTGTTCCAAAGCTGCATCATTCAGGTTTCCTCTTCCGACACCAAGTACAGTTAAGAAAATACCATAATCTCGTTTTTCTTCAATCAATTTTACAAGTTCTTCCTGGCTTGAAACTCCGATGTTAAAATCGCCATCTGTTCCCAGAATGATCCTGTTATTGCCACCAGCTATAAAATTTGATTGTGCTATATCATAAGCCGTAATAATTCCTTGTGCTCCTGCAGTACCCCCACCGGAGCCCAACTTATCAATTGCATCTTTTATCTTTTGTTTTTCAGATCCGGAGGTTGAATTAAGTACCACTGCTGCTTCACCTGCATAAGTTACAATAGCAACCCTGTCAGTCGTCGACATTTCGTCAACAAAAATCTTAAAACCTGTTTTTAAAAGTTCAAGTTTATCAACAGTACTCATTGAACCTGATACATCGATCAAAAAAACAAAGTTTGAAGCCGGCAATTCATTTTTTGAGATTGGTTTTCCTTTTATGCCTATCCGCACTATTTTGTGCGTAATGTCCCAGGGACATTCACTGATTTCACCATTAAGTGAGATCGGGTGTGGAGCATTATTAAATTTATATTCCAGGTCAAAATAATTGATTAATTCTTCTACCCTGATTGCCCCATTTGGTGGGATTACATTGTCTGAATTTATAAACCTACGTACATTAGAATATGAAGCTCCATCAGCATCTATGGAAAAAGTAGATAAAGGGGCATCACTTACTTTCACGAAAGGATTTTCCTGATTTTCTCCGTATTTATCCCCACCTGAATAAGTAAAATCATGGAAACCTGCGGAATCGTAATCTTCTTGAGAGCATGAAATCAATATTGCAAAAGCAAAGAGCAGAAGTAGCTTAATATTTTTCATTTTGTTGTTTTAAACTAAACGTATTGACTTCAGCTTTCGTCTATTTGCTAGCTAAATCTAAATGCAAACTTTGGAATTGATTGAATAATCAAAAATAACTTGATATCCCTACACTAAACCCGGCAGTCCTGGAAGGTAGATTGCCGAATATATCTTTCTGATGCTGGTATCGGTAGTTCAATCTGAACACAGTTTGTGAACTTGGCCTGAAACTAATCGCGGGCATAATGCTCCATAGGTGATCACTAATATTATCTCCTGTTTCATTAAATTTACCGACATTCCAATCCACATATTCAACTCTGCACGCAAGGTTTATTACAGCATTGTCCCATCCAAACATTCGCCTCTTAACAATGGGCTGCACGATATCTAAAAAACCGCCGTGCTGTCTGGATCCGAACTGTTGAGAATAAGTTTCCGGCACGTCTACCCGAACCCATGCCCATTCGCCAGTCAGAAAAGTGCTTAAACGTGGTAAGATGTTGCTGTAATCCACTGCGAACACATCACATCTTCGTTTTACATCAAGTTTCAGGCCATCATCTTCATGTTGATTATAGATGCCTCCCATATATGACACACCTACTTCGCCCCATTTTTCGTTTCTTACAGCAAATTTTGAAGAAACCAGGGGCGTGCCACTTGCGGATTCTTCAAATCGCTCACTGTTTTCCTTTGCAGCAGGTAAAAAGGTTTTGTTTTCACTATTGTCGATGATTGAATTGTCAAATCCACCGGTTAGATATAGCTCATAACCTATCATCCAGGCTCCGGAATATTTTTTACCAAAGATGCCAAAACCGGCATTGCTCCATGTCGCAGGCAACATCTGAGTGGATGATATGGGCCTGTCTGTAAATTCCCATTTGGGGCCGTCATGATTTTGATTAAAACTTCCGATAGGATTCATGACTATACCTCCCCTCAGATTGAATAATGGATGAAATTCAACATCTATTGCTGCAAATTCAATAGCAAGTTCCTTGCCCCCTTCCTCGAGTTCTATTTCGCTGAGAAATTTTATCTTTCTGCTGATCGTTGAAGCCACAAAGAGTGTCATACGCCGCATTTGGAACTGGTGCCCTTCCGATATGCCATCCGTGCCCAGATGTTGCCAGTTCACCTCTGCATAACCGCCCAATGAAACAGGCAGTTTCCCAATATTCATGAATGGCCTGTCATACACCGCGTCCATATTCATTTTCTGCAGGTCTTTATCCACCGAAAATTTACGGAATAAAGAAGAATCTATCTGACCTTGCACTAGAATGGTGTGAAGGCAATAGAGCAATATCATTATTAACTTCTTCATACTTTTTTCAGTGAGATTTTAAGTTGTTGATCCAACACTGTGACAGGAAATTGCCTAAGAGACTCGTCTGCAGGGCCGTTGATGACCGAGCCTTGTGTGTCGAATTCACTGCCATGAGCAGAGCAGGTCATTTTATCACCAAAAGCTGTCAGTTCTGTTCCCTGATGTGTACATCGCATCCAAAGAGCTGTATATTCCGTGTCAGATGTTCTATAAATGCAGATTGGGTATTTCAAAAATTCGTTTTGAATGATCACATAATTACGGAAAGAATTAACACCATCTTTTGTCAAAACAAATTCAGAAAGTGGTACGATCATATCTTCGCCGTTAATGGTACCGGTGGCCATCTTACTACCTGTACATCCGGTCAGCAGTGTGCTGAACGTCGTGGCTCCCAGACAAGCCATCCCACAAGTTTTGATAAAAGTTTTTCTATTCATTTTTTATTATTAGGGCGTATCCCTTCGGGCCGGGCTATGCGCTGCAATCTTTGTTCGTTCCTCACAAAGTATTTCCGCTGCTATCCCTTACGCATGTCTTACAAGGATTCTAAGTACAGGATCAATGCTTTTTTATCAGTCAGCGACAATTGTTCAAAAGCATTTTTACTTTGTGCGCCTTCTCCTCCATGCATATTTATTGCATCTTCTATACTTTTAGCCCTTCCATCGTGCATTAAGAAATATTGCCCGCCCTGTGATCCCGGTGACAATCCCAGTCCCCATAGTGGCGGTGTGCGCCATTCAGAAGTTTTTGCGCTTCCCTCAGTATAACCATCATCCAGACCGGGACCCATATCATGCAGCAGAAGATCAGTATAAGGGCTAAAGGATTTATAACTCAATGCCTCGATATGTGAATAACCCGTTTGCATCTCCGTGATATGACAGGCTGCACAATTGATCTGTTTGAACAGGTTCTTTCCCTTTTGAATAGTTGCATCATTTGGCTTTCTT
>JAYUWT010000531.1:0-20318 GCA_043753405.1 Saprospiraceae bacterium
TTATATATTACTAATTATCAATTAGATATATATTTATTTATATTTTTTCTGACTAATAATTTGTTATTTTGTATGTATAAATGATAAGGCATCAAACCGAAGCTTTGAAACGTTAATTTAACTATATTTACATTTGTAAGAAAAAAAATCAAACACCCATCGCAATTTTTATGGATGTAGACTTTTGATTTACATATCAATATACAATCAGCACATAACGTTCAATCATTTAAACCTAAATTTTATGAAATTAGTTAGCAACATTACCCTAAAAGTTATTTTATTGTTTTGTTTTTTTAATATCAACTCTTTTGAATCTTTTTCACAAGAGACAGAGAAAGAGATTGTACAAATTAATTTAGAGGGATCGAACCTTGAAATCTTAACGATTCAGATAGATGGCAACAATGTTTTGATCAATGGGCAAAAACCTGAAGATCTGGGAATAAATCTAAATATATCCAGAAAAAAAGCCGGCAAAGAAGGTATAAGTACTTCGGAGTATGGTCATGTGAGTAATTCCCGTTCAAATACCAACCATGCCCGGCCATTCCTCGGTATCGTAACTCAGGAAGTTGACAACGGAGTGCAGATCATCGAATTGAATGCTGAAGGCCCTGCAAAAAGGGCAGGAATGCGCCTTGGTGATAAAATAGTAAATATCGACGATCAAAAAATTAATTCACACACTCAATTGGTTGATCTTATATCAGGTAAATATGCCGGAGACAAGATATATATTGATTTCATGAGAGGTGACAAGCCATATAAGATCGAAATCGTCCTGGGGGTCAAATCAACACCTATAAAAAATAACCGTAAGATATTAAGGGAAGATGTGGATGCATCTGCCGGGCCAATGTCACTTGGTATCAAAATGAGGGAAAGTGCGGATGGTAAGTATTGGAAGGTCGTTGAAGCGAATGAAAATTCAGCCGGTTATGAGGCCGGAATTAGGGTAAATGACACGATCCTCGAAATGAATGGAATAAAAATAGAATCCGCATCAGATGTAGAAAAAGTAATGAAATATGCGTCAAAAGATCAGGGGATAAAAGTGAAAATAAGACGCGTAAAAGAAATTATTAATCTGGAAATAAAATAAATTTCTGGTTTATTGATCTCTATCCACTAATTCTTTCGGCTAAATAAGGTATTCAGAGGTGTCAATTTATTGATGCCTCTTTTTAATTTATATCATACCGGTAATTCTTGATCACTAAAATAGAGTAATATTTCTTTTATTATATTGCGCATAATTTCAATAAATAAATTTATTAATTAAAACGGAATGGGGCTGAGAAACAGGTTGGGATTTCTTATGAATGATAAAGTACTGTTTTTTGGCTTTGTAATTCTTGCACTTTTAATTTATGCTCCAACTTACCGGGCAGGTTATTCGAGTGATTATTTCGGTTATCTGGATGCTTATAGGAAGAATGAATGGAAGGACATTTTACTTACCTTCCATTACGGTTCATTGCTGTATGTTCTTCATTATGTCACTTATTTCTTTGTCCATTATTTCGGACCCGAAAATATCTTTCTTTATTTGATCGCTGCCTCATTTCACGGCATAAACAGCTATTTGACTTTTGATTTTGGTAAAAGAATTTTAAAACTAAATCAACTATCTGAAAACTATATTGCTTTAGGTGCAGCTGTTTTGTTTCTTATCAATCCCTATTTATCAGAAGGCCTGACATGGAAAGCATGTCTGCATTATCCCATGGTAGTGACCTTTATTTTATTGGCTCTGATCAACTATTGCGATTTTTTAGATGAAGGTTTATCAAAATATAGATGGCGGGCAATTTTCTTTTTTATTCTTAGCTGTTTTACTTTGGAATTTGGCATGTTTGTCCCAGGTGTATTTGCTTTTTTATTATTTATCAAAGCGTATAATATCAGGTCTACATCCATTATCAAAAGGGAAGTTTTATATACATGGCTTCCTTGTGCTGCTTTCCTGGGTATTTATTTACTAATGAATAAACTGATCCTTGGTGTTTTCATTGGCCATTATAAAGCCGCTACTCATCTTGCTTTCGGTTTACATAGCCTTGTATATGTGATCAAAGCTTTCATTAAAACTTTATTTTTTGCAAGATACTGGCCGCATCAAACCAAAATGTATTTTTTCGAAAATTTCTTAGTAAATCCCGTCAACAGCATAGCATGTTTAATGGTTTTATTGGCGTTAATATTTGTCATCCTTCAAAAAAATAAACATAAATTAATACTGAGCGCATTCTTACTTGCAGGCTTTGCTTTATTTTTTATGCCTGTATGCAATTCTTATTTTGTGATGCTGACATGGTTTGAAGTAGACCGGTATGTATTCATGTCACTGGTTTTCTTTTTAATTTTATTTATGCTGGTCCTGTCAATGCTTAAAAAATGGCTCAGGATCGGTTTGTTTTCTTTATTTTTTATGGTATCAGGATATTTCCTCTTTTCTCAGATCATTATGTTACATGATTCAGGAATTTCCTCCACCAAATTAATGGATAGTGGAGCTCAATTATATAAGTCTTCACCAAAATTTATGTTGTTGAATGTTCCGGATAGTTACAATGGTTTTTGGATGTATACTAATTTTTCAGATGACGTGCCTGCTTTGACAGAAGGGTTTAATTTGTTGAGAGATAGTGATGCTGATATCAGAAAAAATAGACGCTTATTGGCATTTGTGATGTTATCTTCTCACGATTCTTTCAACATCACACGCGTCGAGCCAAACAAATGGAAAATGAGCATGGGACAATGGGGTAGTTGGTGGATAAAAAATGGAATTGGCACAAACGGATTTGAAAACGATTCTATGAAAGTGGAGATCCAAAGCATAGATGCATTGATCACTTTAAAACGACCGATGAATGGACTTGATTTTTGGTTGATGAACAAGTCAGAATTCAAAAAAGTAGAGGGTATGAAATTTGAACCGGAAAAGTGAACGGGTAGAGAACAGAAGTCAGTGAACAGTGAATAGTGAATAGTGGACAGTGAATAGTGGAGAACTCTAACATTGAATAATGATGAATGAATAATGAACAATAGGGCACCCCAGATATTAGAGTGACGATTTTTGTATTATGAAAAGTGCACAACACAAGATGAAAAACTAAAAATGAAAAATGAATTTTATTTTGAACCGTAAAGAGAATATCCTTTTTATCATAACCACCTAATGCGCCAAAACGCCAATATACTAAAGCGCTGACAAAAGACCAAAGTGAAGCGACCTAATTCATGAAAGATGAAAGATAATTGAACGTTAACCGGACAGCGTGCGGCAATAAAGAGTAATAATCAATGATGAAAATAATCCTTTAAAAGTGCATAGCTAATGCGCCAAAGCGCCAATACACTAAAGCGCTGACTAAAGACCAAAGTGAAGCGACCTAATTCATGAAAGATGAAAGATAATTGAACGTTAACCGGACAGTGTGCGGCAATAAAGAGTTATAATCAATGATGAAAATATTCCTTTAAAAGTGTAGAGCCAAAACGCCAAAACGCCAAAACGCCAAAACGCTAATACGCTAATACACTATCGCGCTGACTAAAGAATAAAGCGTAGCGACCTGAATAGAATGTTGAATGAAGGACGATAGCGGACAACGCCATGGTCATTTGATCTTGTAAAAAAGAAAGCCAAATCAAACGATCGACCAAGTCTTGATCTTCTTATCATCACTGCAGGATATTAAAACACTATGACAATCATTCCAGATCAATTTATTGACAGAACGAAGATGGCCTGAATGGAGATAGAGATCTATTACTTTTAACAATTCCAGATCTTTCAGGCCCCAAAGTCTGATACTGCCATCCCTGCATGCTGATGCCATGATACCGGAATCTCCTAGAGTTACTATTGAATTGATAGTCGTATTGTGGGCCTGGATCTCATCGATCTTATTTAATTCTGAATCCCAAACTAAAATTTTACCGTCTTTACCGGCGCTTATGACCCTATCCTGATCCTGAATTATAGAAAAGACAGATCCGGTATGATTGGATGAACTTATGACCGGTGAGGTCATTCGAAATGGATCTATTTTGAATATTCTTCCTTCTGATGTTCCCACACAAATGAATTCATCCATAAAAGAAATAGCTCTGCATCTGCTGCTTGAAATTTGTAAGCCACGTAAAGCTTTATATTCCTCACTAAACTGAGTTAATGAACCATTATCCCCGACTACATAATATCCTAATTCATTTTTTATAAACCCAAAAACCCCGCCTTTCATGACCTTAACTTTTTTGAAGCTATTGTCAGTCAGGTTTATTGCAATAATATGTCCATCTAATGTTCCGGCCATCAAAGATCCTGACTCTTCATCTAAAAATAAGGTCATTATCTGTTCAGAAGTTTTGGCTATCAACAATCCTTCATCTTCCATTGGATTCGGCCAATGAACGATCCACCCATCTCCACCTGAGGAATAGAAGCCGGTGCCATTGAGGTCATTGCACAAAGCAAAAAGCATAGATTGACTACCTTGTTTGGTATTGTGGTACCGGATATTTAATAGTTCATCCTGCATGTAAAATCAGCTTTAAAGACCGGGATTAATTATTAAAGAAAATTCATATTTGGAATAGCCGGAGAAGTTTATAACATCCTTATCGGGGCTATACAGTATTATATTGCAATATACGTACTTTTGATCCCGAAAATTCGTTTCGATCTAACTTATTACTATTAATTAATATATGCCAGAAATATTCGTACCATCCCGTATAGATGACCTCAAGCTTCACTTTTGGGAAATAACGGAACCCCTTCATTGGTTTTTGAAAGATGTAGAATTATCATCCAATGAAAGGCTGGAATTTGAATCGATGTTGGGTAAGCGGCAGCTGGAATATGTTGTTCAACGCTTTTTATTGAATAAATATATAATGGGAAGCAAACCCATTCTAAGAAAATCATTGAATGGGAAACCATTTTTATTTAACAGGAAAGAGAAAGTCTCTATTTCTCATTCCAAAAATTTATTGATCTTGAGTACTGCCTCATTCGATCATGGTGTTGACCTGGAATGGATAGATGAGCGCATCACTCGTCTTGCTTCGAAGTTTTGCAATATATCAGAAATGCAGGTACCTTATTTTACCAACGATGTATTGTGGTATACTTTGATTTGGTCAGTAAAAGAATCTCTTTATAAGGTAGACGGATTAGGTCAATTGGATTTCAAAAAACAATTGGCTGTCCATTTTACGGTGGATTCTTATGAAGCAGGCTGGGGGAGAGGTGTGGTGCAACGTGGGGAAACACATTTATTCTTCAGGATTTATTTCTATATCCTGGATGGATTTGTAATCACCTGGGTCTATCCTGCAGATGAAATTTAAAATAAAATATATGTCTATCTTGTTTAATAATTGAAGTTTAAGTGTATGAAAGTATTATTATTTGTTGTCGCATTGTCTTTGGTAGCATGTAATAAAAAGACACAGTTTGATGTGGAATTGCCGAAAGGTTTTGTTGAATTTTATGACCGGTTTCATGATGATAGTATTTACCAGATGGATCACATATTGTTTCCTTTGGAAGGGTTACCGGCAGGAGGTGGAAATGCCCTTGAAAATAATTTCAAGTGGGGCAAAGATGGTTGGTTAATGCATAAAGCTTTTGATGATTCTGAAAAAAGTGAATATATAAGGCATATCTATGCTATAGACAGCAATATAGTTGTTGAAAAGATTAACCTTAAGACTAATGATTATGGTATGGAAAGGAGATTTGCCAAAAGTAATGATCAATGGCAGTTGATCTATTATGCAGCTATGAACAGGTTGGTCAGTAATATCTCACAGGACACTACCGAAGAATAACATCCTTTCCTGCGTATCTATGTACGTTAGCGATAAATATAAATACAATTCTTAAGGTCCTTATCTATAACTAATCAAGGTTATCGTAACAATTCAATGAAATTTTTAATTACATATTTATTACCATCACTGGTATTTATTTGTAAAATATAATAATATGTGCCCTCCGGCAGTTCAGTTCCACTATTATTGGTACCATCCCAAGTGTTGCTGTAATCAATTTTATTGAAAACTCTCTCTCCCCATCTGTTGTAAATACCGATTTCGCTTCCGGTAATATTGCATTTTGGAAATTGAGGTAAAACAAGAACATCATTTTTTCCATCATCATTTGGAGTAAAGGCATTTGCAAATCCGCCATTGTTGTCAATGCATTTGTAATTGCTTATCAGGATTATAGTACCGGTATCACAAACTCCGGGACACTGGTCTGAACAAAGTAAATAGGTCATACTTTCCTGATCAAAAGGATAATTAAGGGTATATTGATCAGTTAGGGCATCATAAGTACCATGATAAAAATATTCAAATATAGAGGAAGTAGCAGATTTGTTTGTCAAAGTTCCGATTACTTGTTCATCACTATTGAGTACAGTCGAGGTTACAGGTGTAACAGTAAATCCTGTGGTTCCATTTAAAGCATCATTTGCCAACGGGTCGAATATGATAGGATTAGAATAAAAATCCATGAACACTGTATCGGTAACAGCATTGAATTCAAAGGATATATTAATACCAAGAGTACTATCGGCTTCACATCCCTTGCTATCAATAACTGAAACCAAATAATTATCAGGAGAAAGGCCTGTAAATATTCCAGTGTTGTTTTGATCTCCGTTATTTAAGAAATATGTATAAGATCCGGTGCCGTTTAAAACGGTTACTGTTATGGTACCACTTTGTTGGGCACATTCAAAACCACTTTGAACCAGGTTAAAACGTAATGATGAACTTCCATTCACAATGAATTGTCCGTTAGTGGTACAGCCATTGTTGTCTTCAATAATATAAGTATAGGTTCCCGGGGGCAAAGTGTTAAACTGAAATGAAGGATCGCCGATACCATTACCTGACCGGGAGACAGGACCGGTAATATTATAGTCAAATGGCGATAGTCCGGTTAAGATAGTCAGTACAACTGATCCATTTTCCAGTCCACAGGTAGTTGATTCAGAGATCGAAGTTGAAGTAGGCCCTCCATCAGAGTTGATCGTTGTAGTTGCTATTGATGAGCAATTATTTGCATCAGTTACCGTCACTGAATATTGTCCCGGAGCGAGGTTTGTAATTCCGGGGCTTGTGCTGCCGGTGCTCCATAAATAAGAATAAGGTGATGTTCCTCCTGCAGGTGTAGCATTAGCACTCCCGTTTGCACCACCGCAAATAGCATCAGTTTTTGTTATTTCAACGGTCAGGCTTCCAATATTATTTATTTCAATCGAATTAACAGAACTGCAGTTAATGGCGTCAGTGACGGTAACAGTATAAGTACCGACATCAAGATTGTTGATAGTGGAATTGGTGCTACCTGTACTCCATAAATAACTATATGGGGATGTCCCCCCGCTTGCTGTAGCTGTTGCGGAACCATTTGATTCTCCGCAATTCGCATCAGTTTTTGATATCATGACTGCAGGGCCTCCCATCTCGTTGATCACAGTTGATTGGGTTGTAACACAAATATTTGCATCAGTTACAGTCAGAGAGTAACTACCTGCAGGTAAATTAGTAATCATGGGTGTGGTGCTCCCGTTACTCCATAGATAAGTGTAAGGTTGCGTCCCGCCTGTTACTGAGGATGTCGCGGTTCCATTGGATATACCACAATTCGCATCAGTTTTTGATATCATGACTGTAGGGCCTCCCATCTCGATGATCACAGTTGATTGGATTGTTACACAATTATTAGCATCGGTTACTGTCAGAGAGTAACTACCTGCAGGTAAATTAGTAATCATGGGAGTGGTGCTCCCGTTACTCCATAGATATGTGTAAGGTTGCGCCCCGCCTGTTACTGATGATGTCGCGGTTCCATTGGATAAACCACAATTTGTATCAGTTTTTGTAATTATCACGGCAGGACCTCCCATATTATTGATTTCAATTGATAGGGTCGTGATACAATTTTCTGCATCGGTCACGGTCACAGTGTAGGTTCCTGCAGGTAAATTATTAATAGTAGCATCTGTGCTGCCGTTACTCCAAAGATACATGTAAGGCTGTGTTCCTCCTGTAGCACTCGCTGTAGCAGATCCATTGGAACTACCACAAGTAGCATCGGTCTTAATAATTGTTACTGATGGGCCACCTGTAGAGTTGATCGTTGTAGTTTGGGTTCCGGTACAATTATTTGAATCTGTTACAGTTACAGAATATTGACCTGGCAAAAGGTTTATTATATTAGGGCCTGAACTTCCATTGCTCCAGGAGTATGAATAAGGAGGTGTCCCTCCCGTAACATTTGCTTGCGCAGATCCCGTAGCCATACCACATGTGGCATCTGTTTTAGTGATTGAAACGACCGGACCATTTGTAGACAAAATATCTACTGAATCAATAACTACACAATTACCGTTATCAGTGACAGTAACGTAATAGGTTCCAACAGACAGGTTATTGATCGTACTGGTGGTGCCTCCGGTACTCCATAGGTAAGTATATGGTGATTGGCCATTGATCGCAGTAACTGTAGCACTGCCATTGGACTCTCCGCAACTTGCATTGACAGATACTATATTTGATGTAGGTCCGGGGCTGGAATTTATGGTTATTGCCTGCATTGCCGAGCATCCATTGTTATCTGTTACGGATGCAGTATAGTTGCCTGGTGGAAAATTGAAAAAAGTATAAGTCGAGCTAAATACTGAACCCGAGGTTTGATTAAGTGGGCCGGTCACAGTATAAACAAAAGGGGATTGGCCCCCTACGGCCTGAACTGTAACTGTTCCATTTGAATTGTCGCACGTCGCATCTATTACAGTGGTCATGATATCTAAAGTTGGAAATACCACATTATATTCTGATTGATAGGTACAGCATTTGTAATCAACCTGCAAAGACAATAACCCCTCTGTAAAAACACATATTTCTGAAATACCTGTTTCTACGCCACCTCCAGGGGGAAACCAAGTATAATCGATCCATTCGGGAGATGAAATAGGTCCTCCATTTTCAAGTATTGTAGCCTGAACGCAAACCTGAGTGCATGATTCACTCACCAGATCAATAGAAATATTTAGATTGGGACAACTATTCTCAGCAGTATAACATCCCGATATAAAATCAGAAGTATTTCCCTGACTGCTGCCAAATGGAGGTTGGATGGAATATGCTGTTATATTATCATCGGGTGAAAGTAAAAATCCTGAAGGGAAGTAAATACACCAGGTACCATCATCTGCAATTTCTGTATTACCTATATAGAGATATCCATTGTCACAATAATTACAGACCGGCTCCGAATTGGTATATGGGAAATTACCGGACTGATATACATATACCAATTCCCCCGGTATACCTGTTCCTCCGGCACTATTGTTGTACACGTGGTCTATAGTTATAGTTGCACTATAATTAGATATAGGGCTGGAAAGGCAGTCAAAAGAATTCTCCAGAACAATAATATTGCTGGTACCATCACAACTAATGCCCACATCAAAAAATTGAGTATCGTTTAAACCATAGATCTTATTTTCATTGCCACTGCCTCCGAAAGTGATATTGCTGGAATTGCCAACAATGCAAAAATAAAGATTACCATCTCTGAATATTTCAGAATTGGGGTCGATATATCTTGTAATGTTGTTAATGATCAACATATCCTGAGTGTTAAAAAACTCAATGCCCTGATCACATTGATGGATTTCATTGGCATTAATGGTAAAATCTGAGCAATTGTAAGCTGCTATTCCTTTAGTATTGGTAACATCAGGAGGCCTGTTACCAAAATATTCCGCCAAAATAAGGTTGTCATGTATTGCACCATTCTTACTATTATTGCATTCGATCATTGAATTTGGTCCGGAAGCCGTAGAACGTGTATTATAAAATGCACAATCAGATACATCAAAATTCGTAACTCCCCAGAATCGCAATGGTAATAAAAAACCATCAAAAACAATATTGTTAATGTTGTTATTCAGGAAGGTATCGAAGGGAGACCCCGGATCGCCAAATGTGATAGCATCCTCGGAATAAAGCTGAATGCTTTGGATCCATTCACCTCCAATAATATTTACTTTATTGAGTGTATTCATATTGATGCCATTGATTGTGACATTATTGGACTGGATGTATGGCAATTGGCTGAAGATCAAAATATAATCAATAGGAATACCATCATTGGTCATATTAAAATTGATAACCTTACTGTTATTAAAAGGTGCCTCATTGACCATTCTGATAGCTTCCCTAAGAGTATAAGGGGTTTCGTTGTCGTCATTATCCTCATTACTTGTAACTGTAAAAGTCTGGGCTTTTAATACAGATGAAGATATTAAAAGAAAATATAATATTAATAATGTGTAAATATTTTTCATGGTAGCTTTAAATATGATAAACATTAGTGTTTAACATAGTAAAAAAGAAACCATTTGTTGGAGTAAATTATAGATGAAAGATTATAATTGAAAGATAAATTATTAAGAATTGTGAAAAGTTTATAGACGAACAGCGAACGGCGAACGGCGAACAGCGAACGGGGGCGAAGTTGAAACAGTTTTAAGTATTAAACTAAGAATAAGGTGAAGCGAGCTGGTCAATGAAAGATGGAAGATGAAAGATGAAAGATAATTGAACATTCACCGTATAATTTTCGGCAATAAAGAGTAATAATCAATGATGAAAATATTCCTTTAAAAGTTTAGAGCCAAAGAGCCAAAGCGCCAAAGCGCTAATGCGCTAATGCGTTAAAGTGCGAACCAAAAGACCAAAGACCATAACGAAGCGACCTATTAAATGAAAAATGAAAGAAGAAAGATGAAAAATGAAAGATAAATTACTAAGAATTGTGAAAAGTTTAAGGTGAACGGCGAACGGCGAACGGCGAACGGGGTCGAATTTGAAACAGTTTTAAGTATTAAACTAAGAATTAGGCGAAGCGAGCTGGTCAATGAAAGATGGAAGATGAAAGATGAAAGATAATTGAACATTCACCATAAAATGTGCGGCCAAAAAGAGTAATAATCAATGATGAAAATATTCCTTTAAAAGTATACAGCTAATGCGCTAAAGCGCCAAAGCGCCAATGCGCTAACCAAAGACTAAAGCGAAGCGACCTAACAAGCTACTCCGGTAAAATGATTCCTGTTTTTTCACCAAAATACTTCGTGAATTGTCTCATATCATTGGCCAGAGCATCATTCTGAGTCGATCTGTGGTAAGTATCACACATGGCCCTGAACGTTTGATAAAAAAACCGGTCCATTTCCATAACCTGGAAATCTTTTGTCCAAAGATCTATCTTTAATGTGTCTTTAGTATCCGTGTCAAACATAGATAATAAAAGTGCCTTGATGTTTTTATCGCCACTTTCCTCTGCACCTGAAGCATCCCATGAAAGTGAGTAGGGAAGTTTATTTTCGTCCAGGCCTACTTTAATGTTGATCTGGTATTGATTGTCGTCCATTATAAGATTTAATTGAAGTTTATCCTTCCAAAGTACAGGGAAGAAGTCAAATATAAAAGAAATATTTATGTGGTAAGCACTTCTTTCTTCATACGATAAAATGAAAGCAATTCTTTGCCTATTTCTAAATTATCATAATTTTTAGCAGCAAAGACCTGCGCTCTGTGGCTTATATTCCGGGTCTGGATAGGATGTTCAAAACAAAATTCTATGGCATTTACAAATTCTTCCACTGTTTCAGCTATTAATACCTGATTTTTATGTTGGGCATTTATACCTTCTAAACCAAGGGAGGTGGTGATAACAATCCTGCCTAAAAACATTCCCTCCAGGATCTTTACCCGCATACCGCTCCCTGATAAAAGGGGCACTACAGTAATAGGATGATCATTTATAAAAGCTTTTGCATCCGGCACTTCACCATAGAATGAAACATTTGGCTCTTTTCTTTCTATTAGTGATTGAGGCATATTTCTACCGGCTACATGGAAGGTCAATTCCGGATATTTTTTTAATAATTCGGGCCATATATCTTTCAGGAACCAATTGAGTCCTTCCACATTGGGAATCCAATCCAGTGAACCAATAAAACTTAGAGTAGGCGTATTATAAATACATTTATCTTCAGCCAGGTAGTCAGAAGTGTCAAGACCGACCGGTACAATTTTAGCTGATCTTAAATATCCATAGGACCTGAATGTTTTAAGATCCCTTTGCGTGATTGCAAGTAAAAGGTCAATATGCTGGATTTGCTTCAATTCGAAGCGTTTTAGTTTTTTGGTCAGATAAGACAGGTATTGTTTTTTAATAAAGCTATCCTGATTGTCAGAAAGTCTTTCCCAGATCTCAAATTCTACGTTGTGGGAACGAAGCACGATCAAAGCTTTGCTATGCATCCTGATGATATCTATAAACTGCGTAAGATACAATGTCTCCAGATGGATGACATCATATTTATTGTGTGTGAGCAATTCAATCAGTAGATCTTTAAATTGTCTGGATCTATAACGACTTATGTGGTAAGAATCTCTGGAAAATAGGTTTTTGAATGCACCTTGTATTGTAATAGCATTATTAACATTGACAAAATGAATATTAGAATAATGGGCTAATTCTTTGGGCAGATCGAGAGGCATTTCGAAATAATGCTTCGAGGTATTCATACTTAATAAGGTAATATTGCAACCTAATTCAGCGAGGGATTTACTTAAGTAATTGACTGCTAGTGATTCACCGTCCATCATGGGATACGGAAACTTTTTACAAAGTTGTAAAATTCTCATACTACTATTTCAGGATGCAATTTAAATACTTTATCTGTCACTTTCATGAAAACGTGATAAAGCTTTTATTCATTGCTTTTCAATATAAAATTAATATTAAGTTTATTCTGTTTCAATATTTCCCCTTCCTTCTCTTAGTACCACTGGTTCATCAGTAGTAAGGTCTATAATAGTACTTTGCTCTATCAGGCCGGGACCGCCATCAATGATAAAATCAACGAGTAAAGAATAATCGGAATATATGTCTTCAGGATCTAGATAGAATTTATTTTCATCATCATGGTCGATAGCTTTTAAAGAACTGGATAGTATCGGACGCCCTAAAGCCTGGATAAGGGCTGAGGAGATCGGATGATCCGGAATTCTGAACCCAAAAGTTTTATTTTTTATGTTTAATAATTTCGGCAGGCTGTTAGTTGCTTTCATGATAAAAGTATACGGTCCGGGTGTATGATCTTTTATAAATCTGAAATTTGAATTGGATATCTGATTGGCATAACCCGAAGCCATAGAAATATTATCGCACATGAATGTAAGTGGTGTCTTGGCAGGATCGGAATTTTTTATCTGGAACATCTTTTCCACACCTTTTTTACTGTTGGGATCGCATCCCATGGCATAAACACTATCCGTAGGGTATATTACAACGGCTCCATCCTTCATCTTTTCGATAATACTATTTATCAAGCGTGTATCCGGGTTATTCGGATTAATTTCGATCATCATTTTACCAATATTTTGCTCCTAAAAATCTGATGGAGAGTCTTCATCATTTAATATATCATCAAACATATCAGCCAATGCATCGTTGAAACTAATCTTGTCATCCAGCATTTCACGGGAGATAATATTCATTTCCGCTAAACCATGGAGCACCATTTCCATTAGCAGGATCGATTCGTTCTTATTTTTGATTTTATCGACAACCAGATCATGTAAACCATCGATCATGGATAATTTCTCAAGTATAATATCATCGGTATCATTGTACCAGAATTCTACAGCATTGCCTTTGCTAAACCAATTTTTTACAGGCAAATAAACATCATTTTCGGATTTTTTCAGATTCTTTTCAGGGTCCGGAAATATTCCTAAAAACTCTTCTTTCAGAGCCGTTCCGAATAGATTTAACGCCACATTGTAAGGTCCTTCTTGCTCACCTTCATATACTAGTTCCACTTTCCCGGTGATAGAAGGAATGACTCCAATGAAATCCACTATTCTTATTAGTGTCTGGTCATGTTTAGACTTAAGTAATCTTCGAAAAGCAGAGCTGTAAAGATTTTCAAGACCTGAGATGCTCATACGGGCAGATACCCCGCTGTGCTCATCTACATATTCACTGTCCCGGGCTACAAAAGTGATCCTTTCCAGCAGGTTGTGGGCAAATGATGATAAATAAACACTTTCTTTTACCTCCTTTGATATCCTGGCTTCCTGAAGGGTTATCTGCTTAGCTATATTGATCTGATCCGGATAATGTGTCAAAATCTGACTATCGATCCTGTCTTTCAATGGGGTGATAATATTTCCACGGTTTGTATAATCTTCAGGGTTGGCAGTAAATATAAATTGAATGTCCAAAGGCAGTCTCATCTTATAACCTCTTATCTGGATGTCACCTTCCTGCAGGATATTTAATAACGACACTTGTATCCTGGCCTGAAGATCGGGAAGCTCATTGAGTACGAAAATACACCGGTTGGATCTTGGAACAAGACCAAAATGAATGGACCTTTCATCCGCGTAACTCCATTTATTGTTTGCTGCTTTTATAGGATCGATATCACCAATGAGATCCGCCATGCTGACATCAGGGGTAGCCAGTTTTTCTAAAAATCTCTCAGAACGGTGCATCCATTCTATGGGTAGATCATCGCCCAACTCGTCTACTAATTTTTTAGTAAAATTTGAAATGGGTTTGAAAGGGTCTTCGTTTAATTCACTTCCTTTTATAACCGGTATGTATTCATCAAGAAGATTAACAGTTAGTCTTGCAATCCTTGTTTTGGCCTGGCCCCGCAAACCCAACAATAATATGTTGTGTTTGGATAAAATGGCCCTTTCAAGATCAGGTAACACAGTATCTTCGAACCCATAGATCCCTTCAAAGACCTTTTCATCCTTTTTTAGTTTGTCAATGAGATTGTTTCTGAGCTCATCTTTGATCGTTTTATAAGTGTAACCTGAGGCCTTCAATGCCCCAAGAGTAGTTATATTATCCATTTATTTTGTTGAAATTGTGTCTATATTATGACGGGTCAGAGATAGGAACAATTCCATTGCTTTTCTCTTTTGACTATCAAGTACAAAACTTATGTGTTTAGTATAATATTCATCCAGGTCAAAATGTTTTCTGGTGTTGGCCATAAGCTGAACCAATTGGTCTATGCGTGCTATACCCTGTCCCTGAGCTTCATTGAAAGCCTGAATAAACTCCCCGGGCAATTTTTCTCTGCTTACCCATACTGCAAAAACAAAGGGTAATCCAGTCATGTCTTTCCAGGCATGGCCCAGATCATAGGTATAATTGGATCTCAGTTCCTGATCAAGAGCCTTGTCCCCAATTATCAAACCTGCTGCAGCCCCACTGATTTTTTCTTCAAAACCATCCGGACCCGGCAGGAATATCACTTCTTTTTTCCAATAATTTTTCAATAAATACTGGGCTAAAAGGACCGAAGTGCGGGAATGCTCATCTAAATAAACCATTTCTATTTCTTCCATAGGTACTTCACTGTAAATACAGACTGTTCGTACTGATCCATCTGTTCCGATGCAATAATCTGAAACAATATGCGCTCCTGTGAAATCGTGTAGTGCTCCTACGGGCAAAAGAGCGAGATCTACTTTACCCCGGACAAACTTCTGGGCACAAATAGAAGGAACATCAAGTGACAGTTCTATTTGCTCATACACCGGATGGTTGAATATGCCATATAACAATGGCTTTGTATTCAGGTAACTCACGGCGGAAACCTTGATGTTGTTCATGTATATCCCTATAATTTTATGATCAAAAGAGATGAGTTATATCATCTTTCATGGAGCAACTCCATATCCCATTAATAAAATGAAACTTGTACAATCCAAAGTTTTTATGAGTTACATCTTCCATCGAACTCAATGGTTTGTTCAGGAGTAAACAGACAAGTGCCCTAATTGTTCGACCATGTGTGCATGCTAAAATATTCTTTCTTTTTACTTTTTCGATCCAATCTATGCAATATTCACAACGTAATCCTAATTCATTAGCACTTTCACCATTTTCTACGCGTACATCAAGGTTACCTATTTGCCAACTATCTACGGCATGACGGTATCTGATCAAAACTTCCGCGGAAGTTTCAAGGCCTTCATTTATTCCCCAGCTAATCTCTTTTAGCTCGGACAATTCAACTCCTTGAATGGGTTTGGTTAAATAGTTTGTAACGGATCGTTGTGATCTGAGCAGATTTGAATATAGTATAAGATCAAAATCTTCATTTTTGTAGAATTGCCAGAATTGTTCAGCCTGTTTAATTCCTATTTCATTCAGGGTTTCATTGACACCCTGGCCTTGTACGATGTTGAGCGCATTAAAAGCGGTCTCTCCATGTCTAATTATCCAGAGAGTTTTATCCAATTATATTATTTAAATGTAGTTTCAGTTTTAACAAACTAACTTATTGTCATATTTGATCATAAATATAATTTAGTTTTCACAACCACACTTTATATGTTAGAATAAAAAAAAGCGTCTGTTGACGCTTTTTATTTTTTCTGATAAGAAAGGAATTACATCCCGGGAGATTGTTTTTTAAAGTCAGTGAGGTTGATCTCCGTATAATTTCCTGATGGAGGAGTCATTTTGCCGGCGTCAAATGTTTTTTCATATTTTTCAGCAGTAAAGGTAATCTTGGTGCCCATGAGATCAACAGTATATTCAAGGGGATAACCATCTATTTTCACGCCTTCAATTCCCTGAATATTATTTGCTTTAATTTTGATGTCCGGAGTAACATACATCGAAATCTTCATATCTTCATTTGTAATTGTGTACTTCTTGCAATTAAATCCCAGAATTGTTTTGGTATCCCCCGGCACTTCAACAACCTTCATTTCGCTTCCTTTTTTTGCATTTTCATCTTTCATATTTTTTAACTCCTCTGATGTAGGAACGACCTTAGATTTATTGCCCATCATGTCCATATACATCGTAAATTCTTCAGTTTTTGGATTGGTAAATGTAGTCATCATAACCATTCCACCCATCATATTGAGGTCAGTCCTAACTTTATCTTCTGAGGCAAAAGTTTCCATTTTCATGGCTTTCATTGCACCTTCCATTTGTTGTTGCTGCTCCTGATTGTCGGCTTTAACAGAAGTTACTCCCATCTTAACATATTGGCTAAATGCTCCGGTACAAAATATTGCAACCAGGCATACGATTAAATTAATTTTTTTCATTCTGTATTTTATTTTTTATAATTCATTGGTGAGGTTTAAATCACTTTTAAATTAATTAGTTATTGCTTTTCCCGTTTTAAAGAAACAAAGATACTATCTTATAACTCCCAGTCATCAAAATGTTTGATAAAAAGTTTTGTTAAATTATATGCATCATTAATTGCACGGTGTTGTTTACCCTCGAAATCGATCTCTTCACGCTCAATTGCTTTCTTGAGTCCAATTTGTTTGTTCATGCCCGTTAATATTTGATAAGAAGGTTTTAGATTGACACAATTCGAAAGCCAGGAAGTTTCAATATTATGCAAAATACAATCCTGTCTCAGTAATTGTTTATCATTTTCTCCCCATGATATTAGATAGTATTCATCTTCCTCATAACCAAACCATTCCATGAATTTTTCTATTATCCGGTCAAATTTAAAAGCAGTATCCACATTATGTTGTTGAATACTGGTAAGCTTTTTGCAAAAACCCGACAGGGTAGGGTTATGAATAGGTTTAATATATTCACTGAATATACCAACGACTTCACCATAGCCATCTATTTTATAAGCTCCTATTTCAATGATCTCATTGTTGCCTACCGGCGGTCTTCCCAGCCAGCATGTGGCCTCTAAATCATAAAGGATATAATGCATTTAATCTACTTGATATACTACAGGTAAATTATTCCAGTTGATCTCTTTTTCGAAATCATATGATTCCAATCTGTTATTATAAAAATATAATAAACGGAAGTCCTGGCTATAAAAATCACCATTCTTGTGAATGGCTATCGGGCGGTTAGAATGAAATGTCCCTATTTGGTTGATACCGTTGAGAACTACCTCCAGAGTGCCTTTTTCAAATATTTCCGGCAATTTTAGAAGCCCTGCAACAGCTTTGGTTTTAAAAAACTCAATTACTACACGGGATTGCTCAACAAATTGCGCCCTGGAGAAGAAATATTCATCTTCAGGTAAACTTAAGAGGCCAAAGAGATCTAGAGAAGTATTTACTTCTTTTAGTAATTGAAACGCTACATAAGAAACAAGATGGCTGCTCAATATTATATTTTCAGCCTTATAACGTTGGGCGATCTTGATGCCCAGGTTTTTTGTGTATTCAGATTCGCGTTGATAATTAGTAGATAGATTTCCATCCATCATAAAATAATCCCTGATGTCAATTATATGGTCCCTGGTATCAAAACTTTCACCTTCTGCATTCACAAAATTTCCGAAACAATCCATAGGCCTCCCAAAAGACATTGTTATATCGCTGCTTTTGGAAATGAACTGATACAAAAATTTGGTCCAGCTCCTGATAGAGGTAAACTCATTTCTGGATTTCGTATATCTTTCTTTTCCTGTGGTCCTGAGGAAATCCTCAATAAGGTTTTTAGCTTCGAGGACAAAATGGTAGGAAAGCACCAATGGAACAACGAAAACTTTTTCATTGCGGCCTTCCTCAAAAATACTTCTTTGTGCTTCGATGACCGTACTAAGTAATCCAAGTTTAAGTTTGTGCTCTAACTTTCCTGATCTTGATCTGGTCCCTCCGGGGAAAAACAATGAATTTGTACTTTTCTGGATAGATAATTTAGACATTCCTGCCAAGGTAGATAAGTAAATAGCATTTTTCTTACGACGGTCTACTCTGTAAGCGCCAAGCCTGTTCATAAAATATGCTGCAGGACCGAAATTGTAAAGGTTCAGACCGGCACCATATGCAGGTCCGGGGAGCCCTAACTTATAATCCATCGTATATCCGATGAGGATAGAATCAAGATTGCTGGAATGTGTTGGCAGAATGATTACAGTCCCTTTGGTGGCAATAGATCTGATTTGTTCAATCGGTCCGTAGATCTTAAGTTTGCTGAGCAGTGCCTTATCGTCTTTTGATCCAATATTGAGGCCTTTATTAAGTAAACGCTTAAATAATGAGGTCAGGATCTTTCTGATCAGTCTAAAGGTCTTAACGTTGAAAGTACCAACTATCTCCTCCGCATAGCGGTGGATTACCATTTTAAGCCCTTCCTGAATATTGTTTTGTTTGTCTGTTGCAGAATCGATCTCGCTGTCGGTTATTTTTTTTCGCACCCGGTTCCAGAACATGCGGTCATTGGGAGGATCAATTCTCCATGGTTCTTCTTTAATTCTTGTTTTCTCTTGAAAAATAGTTTTTTGTACTAATTCTTTAAGGAATTCAGGGGATTTCCGGTTAAGGTTTTGAAGTGTATATTCTTCCAATTCCCTCACAAAAGAATCCCTGTCTTCCGTTAGCTTATTGATAGGCCATTCGGAAATTTGTTCTATTAGCGGAGGAAAAATTTGTTTTTTTTCCGGAGTAATAGGATCGGTCAGTATATTATTATTTTGTTCCAAACTGTTCATTAATACGATAGATGTATTCAAGAATTTCTTCTCTGCCGGTTTTATTTGCGGCAGAGGTAATAAATTGATCAGGTAAACTATTCCACGAAATTAAAAGAACTTTTTGAATTTCTGCAAGTTGCTTATTCAATTGATTGAAGGAAGACTTATCTGTCTTAGTATATATTATTGAAAAAGGGATCTTTTTCTGACCGCAAAATGCCATAAATTCGATGTCGATCTTCTGCGCAGGTAACCGGCTATCGAGTAAGACAAACAAGATGGCAAGATTATCCCTGCCTGTCAGGTAAGATGTCACCATTTTGCTCCATATAGCTCTGTTTGCTTTAGATGAACGTGCATAACCGTATCCGGGAAGATCGACAATATTCCACTTTGCATCTACATCAAAGAGATTGATGGTCTGTGTTTTGCCCGGAGTATTGGATACTTTGGCGATGTGGGTTTTACCGGATAACATATTGACTAAAGATGACTTTCCCACATTGGACCTGCCAATAAATGCAAATTCCGGCAATTCAGATTTTGGGCATTGACTTAAAGTCGTATAACTTCCGATAAATTTTATATTTAATTGTGTAGACAAATTAATTAAGTTTGTTTAATAATGGGATGACAGACAAAAGTATTAAATTTTCAGGACTGGTTATGTCCCCATCAATATTGATCTTTTATACTTTATAATTGTTTTAGTTCAACTTCAATCGAAGCATTTTGTTTTACAAATAA
>JAYUWT010000532.1:0-2837 GCA_043753405.1 Saprospiraceae bacterium
ATAGTAAAACATTGACATAAAGAAAATAATTTTTTATGAAATTTTATAATATTATTGGCTAATAATGAGCTATATATATATTAATAAGTTAATATATAAATTAAATTAGTTGTAAAGCATTTTTACATTAATTTATTGTGCTATATATAAGTATTTGACATACATAAACATATATTTATTTTAAGCAACTGTAATGCATCTCCCTGAGTTAATTATGCTTTTTAAAAAATTTATTTTTTCAAAAAAGAACCATTAAAGTCAAACTTTTTTCGAACAAGCTGGTAAAAACAAAATAAAAGAACTGATGGGCGTCAATTTTGCGTTAATACGTATATTAAAAAACTTTAATTTAATCTTTTGGTAAGCGCTTCGGTGTAACACATCTTGGATTGCCTACCTTCATACATCTATTTCTAAAACAAGTTCCTGTTTGAAAAAATTACCTACTGCATTATTTGCATTCCCGATAGGCTTTATGTTTGGTATATCTCTACGATAAATCGTTGTCTGTTGTTGGACGATCTCAGTATGATTTTTTTCTAACATATATACACAGGTAGACCAATAGAAAGATTAAATGTAAATAATTGATATTCAATTTATTACATTTAATTTATTGGTTATTTTTGGTCTTATTTGAAATCTTCTTAAAATCAGGTAAAGATTTGAGAAATAGACTATTACAATTGTAGTAAATCAATAAAAATACATATATTTGCGTCCCGAAAACGGGTAACTAGTTCTTTTTCATGGAAGCATTGAAGGAGTATAACATACCGCTTACAGGGCTCAAGCCCGGCGATCACGTATATAAATATGTGGTGGATGACCAATTTTTTAAACAATTTGAACATTCACCCATTGAACAGGGTCGATTTGAAATAGACATCACCTTGGATCGTAAGATTGATATGGCGGTTTTGAGTTTTGACATTAGAGGCAGTTATTTTTGTTCATGTGATCGTTGCCTGACTGACATTAATCTTCCAGTCAGGCATAAAGCACAATTGATCTTAAGGTTTGAAGAAGGTGAAGACACTGATGAATTGATCTTTTTGGACCCTAAAGCCGCTGAATGGAATACTGCAAAAGTACTTTTTGAGCTGATCTCACTTGCAAAGCCCCTGACCAATATCTACGATTGTAAAGGTGAACAATGTGATGAGGTTGTACTTAAAAAACTAGAGGAGTTCGAGAACATTCCACCGGTGGACGAATCTATCTGGAAAGACCTAAAAGACATAAAATTGAATTAATAGCTATTTAAATACTTAAGTCATGCCAAATCCAAAGACGAGGATCTCAAGATCCAGAAAAAACAAAAGACGCAACCACCATAAAGCGGAATTGCCTAATGTGTCTATCTGTAAGACTACTGGCGAATCATTTTTGAGACATCGTGCCTATTGGCATGAAGGGGATCTTTATTACAAAGGTCGGGTATTAGTAAAGTCTGCTGTGACTGAATAATACGATGAGAGAAGTCATCAAGACTGATCAGGCGCCGCTGCCGATAGGGCCTTATAATCAAGCCATTAAGGCCAATGGTTTTCTTTACATATCCGGTCAGATCTGTCTCAATCCTCTGGATGGCACACTAGTAAATGAATCGCTTGAAGCTGAGACTCATCAGGTTTTAAAAAATCTTGGAGCTATTTTGGATGGGGCTGGATTAAATTATGACCACATTGTAAAGTGTTCTGTGTTTATCAGGGATATGCATCAGTTTGGGAGGATCAATGCCGTCTATGCTCAATATTTTCCAGAAAGTACAGCTCCTGCCAGGGAGACTTTAGAAGTGAGTAATTTGCCCAAATTTGTTCAAATTGAAATATCAGCTATAGCAGCTTATTAAAAAAAGTTTAATTCATGGATGTTGGCCTGCCTGTTCGCGATCGTGTACTTTCCTGTATGCAGCCGACAGGCAATCTTCACTTTGGTAGATACTTTGGAGCAGTCCAAAATTGGGTCAACCTGCAATCCAAATATGATTGTATGTATGGTATAGTAGATTATCATGCCATGACCATGCCTTACAAACCTGAAGGATTGCGCGAGGCTACTTGGAATGGTGTCTTTGGACTGTTAGCGTGTGGGATCGCTCCTCAAAACCTCTTTATCCAATCATTAGTGCCGGAGCATACTGAATTGGCCTGGATCCTAAACTGTTTTGCCAGTTATGGTGAGACGCAACGTATGACTCAATTTAAAGACAAGACATCTCAGGCTAGTGAGAAGGACAAAGATGCTTTCGTATCCGTTGGATTATTTACTTACCCAGTCTTACAGGCTGCTGATATTCTAATTTATAAACCCAAATATGTCCCCGTAGGCAAAGATCAGGAACAACATCTTGAACTTGCTCGAAATATAGCCATGCGCTTGAATCACCTCATCGGCAAAGAATTACTTCCAGTACCGGAAGCGTTATATACAGAGATCCCCAAAGTGATGTCAACAGCTGATCCCAATCGAAAGATGAGTGCAAGTCTTGGTGAAAAACACAATATCAGTGTATTCTCATCAGCTGATCAGATCCGCAAACAAATAAAATCTGCCGTGACGGACGCAGGTGTCGAAGAACCAGGTAAAATGAGTGCAGGGATAGAAAATCTTTTTTCATTGCTGAAAGCGGCAGGAGATCTTAAAGGTCATACCTCGATGATGGAACAATTTACGCAAGGAACATTAAAATATGCGGATCTCAAAGAAGTTGTCGGCTCTGCGTTAGTCGCCCTTAGCGAACCGATGCGGAGGCATATGTCCGAAATCCAGGCTGATAAGAAAAAATATAAACAATTGATCAAAGCCAGCTCAGCTGAAATACGTGTACGGGC
>JAYUWT010000533.1:0-2837 GCA_043753405.1 Saprospiraceae bacterium
GCTAAAGCGCCAACACGCTAAAGCGCCAATGCGCCATACACGACGAATAGCGAGGACCTGGCATTAGTGAAGAATAAACTTATTAACTTTACAAGCTAAAGCGCTAAAACGCTAAAGTACTAATGCGCTTTTTCAATTAAATACATCAATGTTTATCTCTTCCATATTAATCCGGATTCTCAACAAGCTCAATCTACTTGAGTACTTTAATTTTAATGCAAGTAATAAAATAAATAACAGGGACTATATTATTCCGATAGTTGGTAAAATTGGCCTTCCAAATTTATTTACCTGGGAACCGTGGATGATTGATTTGCTCCGGATCGTGGTCCAAATAGGTGGAAATAAATTCATCGATGTAGGTGCCAATGTTGGACAAACTTTATTGAATATTAAAAGCGTAGCCCCTGATATTGAATACATTGGTTTTGAGCCAAATCCCACTTGTGTTTTTTATTTAAATAAATTAATAGCTAAAAACTCTTTCAGCTATACTACAATAATACCGGTAGGAATCTCTACTATCAATGATCTCGTACAATTCAATTTTTACAGCAAAAATGAAGCCGATGGTTCAGCATCTATGATTCACGCTTTCAGGGAAGTTTCCAAGGTGACACGCACCAGTTATTTTCCTGTGTTCGCTGTGTCTTCCCTTAAAAATCATCTCTACCTTGAAGATGTGTCTATTTTGAAAATAGATGTAGAGGGTGCAGAGATGGAAGTAATAATTAGTTTTTATGATGAAATATTAAGATCCAATCCAATTATAATAATTGAAATATTGCCCGTGTATGATCAAAGCAGATCACTCCGGCTAGACAGACAGCTGGCAATTGAAAAATACATGCGTGAATTAAATTATGTCAAATATTCGATCAAAAAGAATGATGAGCGTTTGATCCGGATACAATTTATAGAAGAAATTGGCATTCATTCAGACCTGAATAATTGTGAATATGTTTTTGTCCCAATTGCGAAACAAATATTATTTGAAGAGCTGGCTAAAAATTTCATCACGGAAGCTGAAAAGTGAAAGATGAAAGATAGTGTATGCCATACTAATAAATCTGTTGAAAAATAATCTGATTACCATAACCAGCCAAAGACTAAAGCGAAGCGACCCAAAGACCAAAGCGCAGCGACCTGATCCAAAAATTATACTAAGTATTTTTACGAAAAAAAGCTAAAGCGCCAACGCGCTAACACGCCAACGCGCTATTCCACCTTCTTATACTCACAATAAATATTCTCATCCCACCGATCAAATTCTGAGTTGAGTTTGAAAGAAACGGGTTTGTCAGTAGCAGTGACCCACTTACGTTCTCCGTCTTTTGTTATAAGCAACACGGGCATCTTAAAATTGTCGACCACCTTGGTCCATGCGACGGTCATCATATTGTTGATAAAGGTATATTGTAAGGTTGGAATTTGAGTAGTTCTCAAATACTGATCAAAAACAGGCTCAAGATGGAGTTTGCTTTCTCTGGCAATAAATTTTTCCAGTTCAGCAGAGCTTACAAATCCATGGTAATACTTTTTTGAAATGGCTTGCATCATTTTGAAAAACTTCTCATCGTCATCCATGAGGGTTCTGATCGTATGGATGAGATTGGCGCCTTTATCATAGATATCAGTTGGAGCATTTGTTCTCACGCCATATTTGCTGATCATCGGAGTTTTGTTGCTGATTTGTTTTCGTTGTCCGATCACATACTTTTCTGCAGCTTCTTTTCCTGAAATACATTCTGTGTAAATAGTTTCAAGATAGGTGGTAAAACCTTCATGGATCCATCCGTCATTAATATCTTTGGAAGTAACGCTATTGCCAAACCATTCATGGCCGGATTCATGGACGAGGATAAAATCCCAAAGTAAACCATAGCCTGAACTGCTTCTGTCACTTCCCAGATACCCACGCTTGAATTTATTGCCATAAGCGATGCCGCTTTGATGTTCCATTCCGAGAAAAGAAGTTTCGATCATTTTGTAACCATCCTCATAAAATGGGTAAGGGCCAACCCTGGATTCAAAACAAGCCAACATAAGGTTGATCTCAGGAAAGAGTGTTTTGCCTTTTTCCAGATTATAATCCAGTACATAAAAAGATTCAGCCAGGATCCCATTGACACCTTTATACTGATCCTCAATCTTGACATAATGTCCTATATTCATAGTGATGTCATAATTGTTGATGGGTTGGGTTACCCTCCAGTGCCATTGTTTTTTATTGTCTTTTTTAGCAACTGATGAGATCAATTGACCATTGGAAACTACAGTCAGATCATCATTTACTGTGAAGTTAAGGTCAGCTCCATTATCAGGTTCGTCTGACTGGAGATCCTTACATGGCCACCATATACTTGCTCCAATACCCTGACATGCTGTACCGACCAATGTCCTGCCCTTTTCATCTTTGGTCCAAACGACACCACCATCCCATGGAGCATTTTTAGCACTTTTAGGGCAGCCATCAAATTGGATCTCTAGAGAGTCTAATGATCCTGCAATATTTACACCTGACTTCTCTATCCACCAGAACCTGCCGTCTTGTTTATATGGAATTTGCCGGCCATTAGAAATTATATTGATGATCCTCATGGGGGCTTGCAGATCTATTAACATGATGCTGCCTTCAGACAATACTTTGTATTTAATTATCACTTTCCCGGAAAGAAATTTTTTCTCAATGTCGACATCGATCTTAAGATCGTAATGTTTTACATCCCACCAGTTCCTGCCTTCATGATTTGAGCCGGATAGGGAATCTAAATTTTATTAATGTCAGTCAGAGTAAGATTCGCACCTAGTCCCACCGGAGCTTTACATATAGGGGG
>JAYUWT010000534.1:0-2830 GCA_043753405.1 Saprospiraceae bacterium
CCCCAACATCGTTCAATCTTTCAGCTACTTTCATTTCTGTTTTTAAGTTCATTTATAAATAGATTAGATCGTTATTCCTTTTTTATATACCCCATATATCCTTAACTGCTTTGTCCAGGGTTCAATATCATTAATTACTCTTTCAAACTGTTCCCGGGACTCAAATTCCATATCCACGTGAAAGGAATACAACCAGTCACTCCCCGGTATGGGGAAACTTTGAAGTTTACTAAGATTAATTCCACCCTCCGCTATGATAGTAAGTACTTTCGCCAGGCTTCCCCTTGAATGATTGGTGCTGAAATTGACAGATGCTTTATTAGCATCAATGACGGGTATGGATTGACCGGTTCTTTCAAGGACCAGGAATCGAGTATAATTATTCTTCATAGTATGTATATCATGCACCAGGATATCGAGGCCATATAGATTAGCAGCCAGTTTGGAAGCGATAGCCGCTATGTGTTTACTATGATGTTGCCGGATTTGTTTCGCGCTTAGTGCAGTGTCTTCCGTTTCAATAACTTTCCAGTCGTGTTGCAATAAAAAATCACGGCACTGTCTGATGGCCATATGATGGGAACGCACCTCTCTGATATCCTCGAGTTTTACTCCCGGATAAACCAAAAGGTTTTGACTGATATTCAGATATATTTCACCTTGTACGATCAGGTCACTTTCCTGCAATAAGTTGTAATTGGGTAAAATACTGCCAACAATAGAATTTTCGATGGCCATCACTGCGCCATCTGCATTTGGTTCATTTGCGGCAATTTGAACGACCTCCCTGAAAGTATCGCAAGCGATGATCTGAACTTTATCTCCATAAAATTTTCGGGCTGCCTCCTCATGGAAACTACCTTCATATCCCTGGATAGAAATTTTTTTGACCGCTGCTTTTTTTACTGTATTTAGATTCCCCATTTCATTAAAATGAAAAATCCCGGCTTTTGACCGGGATTCTTATGTTTTGTATTAATTATTATATCTTAATTATAGCAAAAGCGATCCCGGTCTACTCTTAAAGTAAAAATAAAAATAAAAAAAGCCGAATCCTTTTGTTGTGTTCATTTGACAAATGTAAACTATTTATAAAAATTGTTGCTATTTATTTCAGATTAATTATTGGGTTGGTGTTTATTTTGACAAATATTAAAAAATTATAATTTAATAATTCCAACTTAATACAAATAATTTGATCCCCCCGAATAGAATAAGTGTGATAATACCAATGTAAAATATTGTTTTTCCATCCCTGCTCACGTACTTTCCATAAGTGGGTATTTTTTCACCATTTGGTAAAGTTTTAGTGGATGTCCATATGACGTTATTAGAAATCTGCTTCATCTTCGCGTCATTCAACACTCAACATTCAAAATCCAACATTTTTAATAACAGCGTCAATTGTCCATTGCTAATTACCTGACAAGCGTTACACTCCCTTTCAATACTTTTCTGACATCCCCATATTGTATCTCCAGAAAATAAGTATAAACTCCGACATCAGCCTGACTTCCTTTGTATTTTCCATTCCACCCATTATTTGTATTACTTTCCGAGAATACAACACCTCCCCAGCGGTTAAATACCCGGAAATTAAGGACTTCAAAGCCACTGCCTTCTGCACGGAAGATATCATTGATACCATCGTCATTTGGCGAGAAGACATTTGGGATAAATGGTTCGCAAAGACCTTTCGGAATAATAATGGCAGTATCCTTACTACATATTTCATTTTCGATGTGAAGTGTATAAGTGCCCGGTTCTAATAAATAGATTCCGTCAGAGGATGCAGAAATGCCTGCAATGGAATAGGTGTCTTCACCATTATGTGGTAATGCTAAAGTAGCTAAAGGATTTAAACAATTTCCTTTTTTGATATTGATTGTATTTAGTTCTTTTATTTCGCCAATGTTTTGCAAAGTGAAATAGGCGAATTGCTGACATTCAAATGTGTCAATTATAGAAACTGTATAAATGCCGCTTTTCAGATTCTCGAAGTTAGACAGAGTGGAATTAAATTCATCATTAAGGGTGTAGCTTAAGACAGGATTACCACTTGTGTAAATGCTAACTGCACCGTTTTGTCCTGAACAACTTTCGTCTGTTGTGACTAGGCTGTCTATGTTCGGAAGACCGCTTTGGTTGATGGTTGTGCCTCCACTTTTAACACATCCTTCCTCATTTTGTATATAAAAATTATAATTCCCAGCGGCTAAACCTGAAAACTCATTTGAATTTTGAAAAGAAATTGCATCCAGACTATACTTGTCATTTGGACCGGCACTAAAGATCTCAATACTACCATTATTCTCATTGCAGTGTGCATCTTTAATGATCAAAGAGTTTAAAACGGGCAAGTTTTTACCCGGAAGGAAAACTGTGGAATCGATAATACAACCGTAGCTGTTTTTAATCTCAAGATAATAACTGCCCTGTCCCAGGAGTGAAAAGATGTTGTTGGGACTAGTGTTTCCATTTAGGAATATTTGATCATCCAGATCAGTTGTAATTGCTCTTATTTCTCCATCATTTATTCCGCAGGAGGCAGCTTTAATAATTATATTATCAAATTCAGGCGCCGGAAATGATTTAATTTCAAAATCTACAGTATCTCGACAGCCACTTTCATGTTTTAAATAAATCTTATATTGTCCTCCAATCAGATCATTTATTTCAATCGAATCTTTAACAAAATTGATTCCATCATCGGAGTAATAAATCACATTTATAGGATCAGATGTTACAATTCGGTTGCTGCCTATATTTTTATATACAAAATGAGGAAGGATGTGTTAAAAGTGGAGGCACAACCATCAACCAAAGCGGT
>JAYUWT010000535.1:0-2830 GCA_043753405.1 Saprospiraceae bacterium
TTCAAACAAGGGTATGCTCAATTTGTAAAGAAAAAATTTCCTGAGGCAAAAGCATCTTTTGGCGCAATAAAAAATATAAAGAACAAATATTACGAGCAAGCAAACTATTATTATGGTCTCTCAGCATATTACACCAATGATTTTAATTCTGCAGTAGAGGCATTCAAATTATTGAGTACTTCCAAAAAATACAAAGCAGTGGTTCCTATCCACATATGCCAGATCCTGCTTGCACAGAAAAAGTATGATGAATTGATCTCATTTGCTGAGCCACTTATCGGTGATCCGGAAATCAAAAAACAGGATGAGATCAAACAGATCCTCGGCCAGGCATACTTTGAAATGGGTCAATATGATAAAGCACTGCCTTATCTTGAAGAATATGCAAATAGTTCAGGCAAAAAAAGGGAAGAAGATGTCTTCCAATTAGGTGTGGCTCAATATAAAATCAAAGAATACACCAAGGCAATTGCAACTTTGAAAACATTGGGGGATGAAAACTCAGAAATGGGGATGTATGCTATGTTTTATATGGGGGACAGTTATCTGAAGATCAATGATAAAAGTGCTGCCAGAAATGCATTTTTTAAAGCATCAGGTAAAAAATTCGACCCTTCGATCAATGAAGAAGCTTTATTCACCTATGCAAAATTGTCTGTAGAATTAGGATTCGACCGAGAGGCCCTTACTACACTCCAAACCTTCAAACCTGAATCCAAATATTATGCAGAATCACAAGAGTTAATAAGTGATCTGCTTATCAATACCAAAGATTATGAAAAAGCTTTGAAACTGCTTGAAGGTATTCCCAACAAGTCTGCAAAAATGACAGAGACTTATCAAAAAGTGCTATACTACAGAGGTATTCAACTCCATGCACAGAAATCATGGGATGCCAGCCGGGCACTATTCACCAAAGCGATCAATACCGGTTCTGATACAAAGATAAAAGCTCAGTCTCATTTTTTCATCGGAGATGCTCTGTACCAAAAAAATGATCTTAAGGGCGCTAAATCAGAACTTACTCAATTTCTTCAAATGGCAGAAGGAATGAAAGGCCTTCCTCCGCAAAGCAGCATAGCAGCCGGACAGTATGATCTTGGATATGTATATCTTAAAGAAGAAAATTATACAGAATCCCTTAAGTATTTCGAAAGATCTATAGCTGGTTTCAAAAATGTCAAATCATCAGATGACTTGTACATTACTTCAAGAGTTTTACCTGACGCGATGCTCAGGGCAGGTGACAACCATTTAAAAAAGAACAACTACTCCAAGGCCCAGGAATATTACAACATTGCAATAGAGAAAAAATATCCGAATTTTGTGTACGCTTTATTCCAGAATGCCGTCATTTCGGGACTGCAGGGAAATAAAAGCGAAAAACTAGCAGCACTTAAAAATATAGCTGACAAATATCCGGAATCTGATTATGCAGATGACGCATTACTTGAAATGGGGAATACTTATGAAGCCATGGACAGACCAAGGGAAGGACTAGTAGCCTTGCAACGCCTGGTCAACGAACAGGGGAAGAAATCTAACTTGATCAATAAAGCTCTGTTGAAAATGGGATTATTGTATTACAACCTCAATGAGTATGACAATGCGTTGAAAGCTTATAAAGATGTCTACAAAAATAATCCGAATAAAGAAGAAGCTGACGCAGCTTTAGTGGCGATCAAAGAGATTTACATCAATGATTTGAAAAAACCTGATGAATTCTTTGCATATGCTGAAAGTATTCCCGGGTATAAATCCACAAGTGATGAAAAAGATGTTGCTAACTTCCAGGTAGCTGAAAATTATTATGAAGATGGCAACTACAAAGATGCGATACCGGCTTATTCAGATTATATCAAAAAATACCCTAAAGGTGCCAGGTCCATGGAGGCTTACTATCATAGAGGAGAAAGCAATGCTGCATTAAAGCAGTATGACGCGGCATTACCTGATTATAAATATGTGATCGGCCTGGGTAATAGTGATTTCTACAAAGATGCTTTGGAAAAAGCAGCGATCATAAGTTATAACCACAGCAATGATTTCGAAGGGGCTTATAATTATTATTCCACATGGGCAGATCTGGAAACTAAAGAAGATAAAAAATTTGAAGCTCAGATAGGTGCACTAAGAAGTGCATACCGCATAGGTAAACAAAAAGATGTTGTAAGGTTGGCAGACCTGGTGATTAATAGCCCAAGAGCATCACTGGAACAAAAATCTTCAGCTCATTTCTTCAGGGCTAAATCCGCTCAGGACATTAAAGATTATTCCACTGCTCTCAATTCTTATAATGAAGTTATTAAAAATTCTGAAACCGTCCAGACCGCTGAAGCCAGATATAGGATAGCCCAGATATATTTTATAAGAAAAGATCTTGAAACGGCAGAGCAATTGAGTCAGGAGGCAATGGAAGCAAATGGTGAGTTTCCGTATTGGGTTGCTAAATCACTCATTCTGACAGCTGACATATTGTCGGAAAAAGGTGATTACTTTAATGCAAAAGCTGCTTTGGAAGCAGTTTTGGAGAACTTCCAGGACGACAAAGAAATCACTGACGAGGCAAATACCAAACTGGCAGCTATTAAGAAGAAAGATTCTTCAGGAAATAAGATAAAAAAAGAATCAGGTGATCTTGAACTTGAGGGCGAATAAATCGCGATATATTTCTTTCAAAATAATTAAACGAACCTCACATATATTTTCAATATGAGCAACAATAAAAGTCTGAAATTCTTCGGGAAAATTTTCTACCCGGCTTTAATAATAACTTGTGTCAATATCCAACAGGTTGTAGCACAGGAAGACCTGCCATCAGGAAAGGTAG
>JAYUWT010000536.1:0-2828 GCA_043753405.1 Saprospiraceae bacterium
AGAAAATAAGAGATAAATTTTTCATTCTTTTACTATTTTGGATTACATCTAAGACAAAAGATAGAAATTCTTCATGGTAGACATCACTCATAAATCAAACTCTCTACGTAAAGCCATTGCCTCTGCAATAGTCTCTGTCTCTAAACAAGAAACAATAGATGCGATTAATGATAAGCTCATTCCAAAAGGAGATATATTTGAGTTTTCCAGAGTAGCCGGATTATTTGCAGTAAAGAAAACAAGTGAGATGATACCTGACTGTCATCCACTTCCAATAGAGTACACTCAAATCAGTTATGAAATTAATAACTTGGAAATTCACATCAGGGTGGAGGTACATACAATTTATAAAACCGGTGTAGAGGTAGAAGCCATGCACGGAGCCTCGGTAGTAGCTCTCACTATATATGATATGCTCAAACCTATTGATAAAGATGTTGAAATAAATAATATACGGTTGGTATCAAAGAAAGGGGGCAAATCAGATAGTAATGAAAAATATACCCATCTTACAGCGGCTATTGTAGTATGCTCTGATAGTATCTCAAAAGGCTTAGCAGATGACACTTCAGGATTGACTGCTAAAACAAAGCTTGAAAAACTAGGGTTAAAAATCACATCAAATGAGACGATACCCGATGATTTTAATTTAATACAAGATCGAGCAAAAACATTGTCTTTGTCCCATGATTTGATACTGTTTATAGGTGGTACTGGCCTTGGCATTTATGACTTGACTCCGGATGCATTGCGCCCATTGATTGAAAAAGAAATTTCAGGTATTACTGAAACGGCCAGACAATATGGCCAGCAAAGAATATCTACTGCTATGCTTTCAAGAGGGATAGCTGGGTTCATTGGTAGAGCTTTGGTCATCACTATTCCGGGATCACCCAATGCAACTAAAGAATCTATAGATGCACTTTTCCCTGCTGTATTACATGTATTTAAAATAAAGGAAGGACAAAGGCATTAAAATCATGGCTGATCTATTCGGAACCATTGGAGTGGCGCTAATCTTAATTGCCTATTTCCTTAATCTTTTTGATAAAATACAACCTGAAGATCAGGCCTACCGCTGGATGAATTTTATTGGAGCTTCTTTTGCTTGTTATTCTTCATATTTGCTCCACTCAGTACCATTCATTATCTTGGAAGCCACTTGGGCAACAGTGTCTCTATATGCTATTGTGGTAAAAAAAGTTCATACTTAATTAATTAAAACTTCGCATTCATGAAATAAAATTTTTCTTAAACCTTCTCTTCTTTGTGAATATTGGTTTTGCACAATCCGCCCAAGACTCCATTATTTTAATCCAGGGCTTTGAGATCGCAGCTCCGAGAAATCATGAAGTAGTGCAATTTGTTGATTTTATCAAGAAGGATTTGGTGCCTCGTAAAGTAAATACACTTTTGCTCAGGGTAGATTATAATTATAATTATTTGTCACATCCGGAGTTAAGGGATTCATCTGTGTTGAGTCATGCTGATGTAAAATCAATAGTAAAAGTCTGTAAAGAGAATAAGATCAATCTTATCCCTCAGGTTAATTTGTTAGGTCACCAATCATGGCATTCTAAACTCAGCGCTTTACTGGTACACTATCCACAGTTTGACGAAACTCCGCATGTACAATTGCCTGCTGAATACAAATGGCCTAATGCTGATGGATTGTATTGCAAAAGTTATTGCCCCTTGCATCCGGATGTGCATAAAGTAGTATTTGAAGTAATGGACGAAATATGCGATGCTTTCGAATCCAATGCTTTTCATGCTGGTATGGATGAAGTATTTTATATTGGAGATGATAAATGTCCTCAGTACTCTGGAAAAGATAAAGCTGAATTATTTTCAGGAGAAGTGAATCAGATACGCGACCATTTAAAACAAAAAAATCGGGAACTATGGATATGGGGCGATCGATTGCTTGACGGTAAATCAACTGGTATGGGTATGTGGGAAGCAAGTATGAATAATACACACAGATCAATAGATATGATATCGAAAGATGTAGTAATTTGCGATTGGCACTATGAAAGACCAGATCAGAGTCCGGTGATTTTCGCTGCCAAAGGATATCGGGTGATTACTTGCCCATGGAACAAACATAATGTAGCAGTGCAACAGATAGATGATATGGCAAGATGGAGAAATGGTGCGACCAGGGAAATGAAACCCAAATACTATGGTATGATGCAAACAGTATGGACAGGATTTGGAAATTTTCAAAAAGAAATGGCCGAGCTATCAAAGGGAACACCGGTAGCTGATTCCCGAGGCAGTACCAGCAGCGCAGATTGTTTTGTACAAGTGTTTAAGAAAATAGCTGAAGTGGAAAAGTAAGAAAAGGTTGATAATTTTTATTGGATAGGTGCATGCTAATATTTAAAAGACAATTTAGGTACTACTGCTATCCAATAATTCCTTCTCTTCTTTTGTAAGACTATTGATACCACTGGCTCTGATTTTATCCAGTATTCGATCTATTTTCTCTTGTTTTGAGAGAGATTCTGCATTGGATTTGGTCAGGTCTTGATCCTTTACTGAAGTATGCTTTTGAGTAGTTGCATGAATTGGTTTTCGTAAAGGTATTATTTGGGTTTCAACGTTTTTTTCCCGACTTTCTGGTAATAAACTAACGCCATTTCTAAGAAACCAAATAAACAATGCTCCTCCTATAGCTCCACCCAAGTGCCCGATGTGACCACCAGTATTACTACCCTCTGCTATTCCGGCAAGATCAATTAATATCACCACCAGTGCTACATATTTTAATCTTACACTCCCTATGATCATCAAGTGTAATATATAGTCCGGTGCAATCACAG
>JAYUWT010000537.1:0-2825 GCA_043753405.1 Saprospiraceae bacterium
TGGTTCCTTAGGTATGGCCTATGGTGTGATCTGCTCAAGTTTTCTTATTTATCTGGGCGTTCCGCCTGCTTTGACTTCTTCGGGAGTTCATACTGCAGAAGTTTTTACTACCGGTGTATCAGGTTTATCCCATTTACATTTCAAAAATGTGGATAAGGTTTTATTCTTCAAATTGGTCATTACAGGAGTTATTGGTTCCATTCTCGGGGCTTATGCATTATCAAAAGTGCTGGATGGTGATGCTTTGAAACCATTTATTTCCGGTTATTTATTATTCGTCGGAATTAGAATGTTATACAGACAATTGCATAAGATCAAAGATGAATCAAAGCCTTTGAAGAACGTGCCGGTTTTAGGTTTTATCGCCGGTTCATTGGATGCCATTGGTGGCGGTGGCTGGGGGCCAATAGTGACCTCAACTATTTTAAGCCGGGGAGGAGCCGATACGAAACACACGTTAGGTACAGTAAATACAGCTGAGTTTTTTGTGACATTTGCCAGTACAGGCATATTTTTGATATTAGTAGGAGTTGCCAGTTTTAAGATCATTCTGGCCCTGATCATAGGCGGAGTTGTGGCTGCGCCGCTTGGAGCATATATTGTTAAACAGGTGAGGCATGGTATTTTGATCTATATAGTAAGTATTGTTTTAATAATAGTTTCGTGTCTTTCGTTATGGAATTATTTCAGGTAGGAGGAGAAGTCAGAAAAAGTCGGATGGAGTCGGAGGGAGTCTGAGGGAGTCTCAAAGAGTCAAAGGTAGTCGGAGGGTCTGAGGGAGTCTGGGGCAGAAACTAGAAGTTGTAAGGCACTCCGAAAGGTTTATATGGATAAAATTAAAATAAACTCTGACAAAATATTTTGTCTGGGTTTTTTTAATACTTTTGCAGCTAAAATTAAAAGAATGAACAAAATTTTACTTTTATTATTTGTATTCCTTATAAATTGCGATTTAAATGCCCAGAATTGGAAACCTCAGCTAAGTGGTACCTTGAGTCATTTATTATCTGTAAGTATAGTGGATAAAAATGTAGGCTATATATCAGGAAGTACGGGAACAATTCTGAAAACCATAGATGGCGGTAATATTTGGACGTCACAGAATAGTGGAACAGATAAAGATTTATTCGAGATTAGCTTTATCAATGCAAATAGAGGTTTTGCTGTAGGCACCGGAAATAATGTTTTAGCTACAACCAATGGCGGATACACTTGGAACCCTTTATCCATTCCCGCAACAGATATTAGTTACTATTATAGAAACATCTGGTTTCTTGATGATAATATAGGTTTTATTACCGGTGGACTTTCAAGTAACCAGGGCACCATTTTAAAAACAATTAATGGTGGGGATACATGGAGTAAATTGGCACCTAATTCGGGATCAGCAATATATGGATTATATTTCACCAGTCCGAATACGGGTTATTACAGTAATTTTAATGGAGAAATCAAAAAAACTATTGATGGAGGGACTACATGGAACCCTTTAATCAGCGGAGTAACTTCAACAATTTATGCCCTTTATTTTACAAGTGAAGATATAGGATATGCGTGTGGCGAGGGTGGAATAATATTAAAGACAACAGATGCAGGTGCATCGTGGGATTTGTTGAATACAAATACAACAGATGTTTTTACAGATATGGCTTTTATAGATGAATATGTTGGATTTGCTGTAGGTGGAAATGTTAATAATAACACGAGCACTATTCTAAAGACCACAAATAGTGGAGCAAGTTGGGAGACTGAGGTAACTACTTCTTCCAGGCAATACGGATCTGAGTTCTTATCATTTGAATTAGGTTATTCTGTCGGCTTGGATGGGACTATACTTAAGAATACAAATATTACTGCCGCTGATGATAAACTGACTGATAATATTAATAATATCAATGTCTTTCCTAATCCCACAAATAAATTCTTAACAATTGATCGGGGTACTTCATCCACTTTGACTGTGCAGACCATAAAAATTGTAAATAGCCTTGGAATGATGGTATATACTGATATGCTTGATAAGCAAAAATCAATTATTGATATGTCTGCATATGGGGGAAGCGGAATTTATTACGTTCAAATTTCTGATCAGAATAATAATGTAACAGATGTTCAAAAAGTAATTGTTCTGTAAAAAATCAATTGCTCCCCTCTGTAAAGTTTATAAAAAAAACGAACCAAGTATCTGGTTCGTTTTTTTTATTTCTCTTCAAATTGGTCGTATTTCTGATTTCCGACTTCTGATTTCCGACTTCTGACTCCTGACTCCTTCCCTCTGCCTTCTGTTTGTTTTATAACTAAAAGAATGCCAGATATCAAAAAAAAACTCCTACAGATATTTTCTGCAGGAGTTTTTTTTATTATAGACTTAAAAACTTGGTTTATCAAGCCATTACGATATCTACGAATGTACGGTCATTGCGTCCTTTTTTGAATGCAACCACACCATCTTTCAATGCAAAAAGCGTGAAATCTCTTCCACAACCTACATTAAGACCCGGATGAAATTTAGTACCTCTCTGGCGTACGAGGATATTTCCTGCAATTACGACCTGGCCTCCAAATTTCTTAACACCCAATCTCTTACTTTTACTATCACGTCCGTTATCCGAACTACCGACACCTTTCTTATGAGCCATTTTCTTTTACTTTTTAATTAGTTAGATTATAGATTACCCGATCGAGTCAATCTGGAGATGGGTAAATTGTTGTCTGTGACCTTTTTTCAGTCTGTAACCTTTTCTTCTTTTCTTTTTAAAGATGATAACTTTATCGCCTTTCACTTCAGGAGTGATCACGGTTGCAGATACTGCAATACCACCTAA
>JAYUWT010000538.1:0-2819 GCA_043753405.1 Saprospiraceae bacterium
GTCTTATATTTTATTTAAATAGAAAACGACCCCAATAGATCGGCAAATAATGACATATTCTATATGATATCTTATTATAGAGTAATATAACTTTTTAACTTTTATTTTAATTTTGGTGGATAATTACTACCTTTGTTGCGTTATTAAAGAAGTAAGATCATATAATGTGGGCTCACAGTTTTAGTGATAAATACAATTTTTCGATATGAAAAAAATGCAAATAGTCTTGATTTTGGTTATTTTAACCTCGATCGCCGTATTGATATTTGCGAGTAAAGACTTATCTACGTATGGCAATTTTGCAACTGCTGAACAAACAGGAGCTAAAACCAAAGTAGTAGGTGTTCTAGCCAAGGAAAGAGCAATGACCTATGAGCCTGCTAAGGACCCAAATTATTTTGCATTCTACATTAAAGACAATCAGGGAATTGAGAAAAAAGTAGTATTGAGAGCTGCAAAACCTCAGGATTTTGAATTGTCAGAACAAATTGTAGTCACAGGGTCTTTTAAGGATGGAACATTTGAGGCTTCTGACCTTTTAATGAAATGTCCTTCCAAGTATAAAGACGAAGAAATTTACATCAAATCAAAACAAATTTGATCCCGTCCTTTCATTCAAGTTTTCAATAAATGGATCAAATTAATTATTTAGGCGAACATCCATGGTTCGGCGCTATAGGACATGCATTGGTGGTTCTTGCTTTTGTGACTTCTATTTTAGCTGCATTTACCTATCTAATATCTTACAAAAAACGAAACAATCCCTTGATTTCAAACGAATGGAGAAAATTCGCAAGAAATACCTATTTGGTTCATGCATTCTGCTGCATTTCGATTTTTGGTTTATTATTGTTCATGATGGCCAATCATTATTATGAATACCATTATGTATGGTTTCATGTTAGTGAAGATCTTCCAATAAAATACATTTTATCTGCATTTTGGGAAGGTCAGGAAGGAAGCTTTCTTCTATGGATTTTATGGCATTCCATTATCGGAGTGGTCATGTTATTCAAAGTAAAAGAATGGGAGAATGTCACATTGCCCGTCCTGTGTACTATTCAGGCATTCTTGTTGTGTATGATCCTGGGGGTCCATATTCCTCTGGGTGCAGAAATGTCCAAATTCGGCTCTTCACCTTTTATATTATTAAGAGATGTGATGGAAGCACCGGTCTTTTCCCGTCCTGACTATCTAACTGTAATCAAAGGAAAAGGTATGAATGTACTGCTTCAGAATTATTGGATGACCATCCATCCCCCTACTCTTTTTCTGGGCTTTGCTCTTTGTACTGTTCCATTTTGTTTTGTTATAGGTGGGCTAATCACCAAAAAGCATAAAGAATGGCTGGTAGCAGTTCAACCGTGGTCTTTGTTGGCAGGTTCAGTTCTGGGAACAGGGATTCTTATGGGAGCTGCCTGGGCTTATGAAGCTTTAAGTTTTAATGGCTATTGGGCTTGGGATCCGGTTGAAAATATGTCCCTGGTTCCGTGGATAGTTTTGATAGCCGGTATCCACACCAACTTAATTGCTAAAAGTACGGGGAGGTCGATAAAGAGTACTTACTGGTTCTATGCAATGTCTTTTATACTGATTCTTTTCAGCACATTTCTCACCAGAAGTGGTGTGTTGGGTGATACTTCAGCACATGCTTTTACAGAAATGGGATTAGAATGGCAATTGATCATATTTCTAATGACTTATTTAGCTGGCTTTCTTTATTTATATTTCAAAAGATCCAAAGGTATTCAGGAAGTTGAAAAAGAAGAAAGTGTTTCATCACGCGAGTTCTGGATGTTCATTGGATCAATAGTTTTAATCTTCTCTGCTGTATTGATCACTTTTACAACTTCGATTCCGGTATATAATAAATTGTTGGATTTCTTTGCGGGGGTGTTTAATACAAACTGGACACAATATCATCGTTCCGCACCTCTGGATGTCATAGGCCATTATAATAAATTTCAACTTTGGACGGCAGTATTTATAGCAATGTTATCAGGTTTTACATATTATCTCAGGTATAAAGAAACAAATTGGAAAAGCCGGGCTAAAAATTTTTTAACCAGGATATCTATTTTTGTATTGATCGCTATTTTGCTCACATTTACTGCCACTTATTTCCTTGAAATCAGCTCCTGGCAGTATTATATATTCTTTGGTGCGGGTGTTTTTACTTTTGTGAGCAATCTGACGTATTTATTGCTTTATCTGAAACATCAACCAAAGATGGCCGGATCAGTGATATCACATATGGGATTTGGATTAATGCTGGTCGGCATATTGGCTTCCGGACTCAATAAAAGATTTATCTCCACCAATCCTTTCACTCAGCGTGGAATGATTGCTGATGAAGATCTTGGAAAAAATGTCCTTCTTTTAAAAAATTCACCCATGACCATGAGTGGTTATGAAGTAAATTATCTTGGTGATACAATAATAGACAACAACAGAACTTTCGACATTCGTTTTTCAAAGCTCAATGATAAAGGTGAAAAAATCAAAGATTTTGAATTAAAGCCCAATGTAGTATATGAACGCGATTTCTCCAAAGTGGCGGCTTCAAATCCTTCAACAAAAAGAACTTTAACCAAGGATATTTATGTCCATATCGCTTCTCTACCCCCTGAAGAAATAAATCAGGAACAAGCTAAGGCCAAGGCAGACAGTTTGAAGTATAGTTCTTATGCTATCAATATAAAAGATACCATTTTTACCAAAAACAGTTATATCAAAGCCAATAAAATAACATTTGCACCTGTCAATAAAGAATATAAACCTGAGGTTGGAGACATAGCTATAGGTGTCGAAATGCAGAT
>JAYUWT010000539.1:0-7135 GCA_043753405.1 Saprospiraceae bacterium
GATAATAACAATCTACTTTGGATGTCACATCCTTATAGAGGCATATATCGCCTTAATTTGGATAAATCTACAGGTAATGTCATTTCACGACTATATGGGCGCGAGAATGGCCTGGAAACCCATCTGGACAATTATATACTACTGATAGATAAAAAAGTATATGCTACCAACATGAATGGAATATTTCAGTATGATAAGGATAAAGATAAGTTCATACATGATACGACTTTGGAACGTATCATAGGATTTGAGAAAGGCACCAAACTCTTATTGGCTGACCAATTCAATAATATATGGTATCGAAAGGGTACCAAGATGGGCTTTCTGGAGCAAAAAGATCAAAACTGGAAAAAGGTCTATGAAAATCATTTGCTTCCTTCATTGCCGGAAAGTCTTGCAGGAGGATTTGAAAAGGTATTTCCTCTTTCTTCCAATGAATTTTTATTTAATTGCGAATCCGGTTTTTTGTTGTTTGACAAAAGAAAACTGACCGGTGGCAGTCAGTTTAAAACAACTTTAAACAGGCTAACCTTGTTGGGTAAGAAAGATTCGATCATAATAAATGGTGTGGAAGCTACTTTTTTGAAATATACCAAGAAAAATATTTTGACCCTTTCTCCTGAGCAAAATAACCTTCGTTTTGAGGTAGCTTCCAATAGTTTCAATACGGAACAAATAGAATACAGTTTTGCTCTGGATGGTTTGGATAAAGGAAGCGCCGGTTGGACCACAGAATCATTTGTGTCATACAATAACCTGACAGCGGGAAAGTATATTCTCAATGTCAGAACCCGTGTTGGAGGAATAGAACAAACAGAAATAGGTTCATTTCATTTTGAGATTGTGCCCAGATGGTATAATACTAATTTATTCCGGATTGCAATGTTACTTACTTTTGCTTTTGGTATAATTGGTGTTTTTCAATTTCAAAACAGAAAATTTGAATCTGAGAAAACCCGCATAGTCAGGAAGCATCAGGAAGTAGTGGATGAACAAGCCCTATTGGTATCACAGTCTGAAAAAGAGATCATAGAATTAAAAAATGATCAGTTGCTGAAGGATATCAGCTTCAAAAACACCGAACTGGCATCTATTGCTATGCACCTGGCCCACAAAAAAGACTTCATAACAACCCTGGAACAAGAACTTAAAAATATCCAAAAGAATAAACTAGGTCCGGCAGAAGTAGCCTCCAATCTTAAGTTGATCATACACCAACTACAACAGGAGAACATATTGGACGATGACTGGGAACGTTTCACGCATTATTTTGATGAATTACATATGTCGTTTATCAACCGACTTAAAGTCAAATATCCGGAACTGACCAACAATGATCATAAACTATGTGCTTATCTGCGCATGAATCTTTCGACCAAGGAGATCGCTGCATTAAATAATATTTCACCGAGAGGAGTAGAAGGTAGCCGCTACCGCTTACGCAAAAAAATGGGCTTGAGCAATGATGCAAATTTGAATGAATTTATGAATGAAATCTAGACTATTATTACCTCAGAAAGATCAAATGTATCTCTCAAAAGAATCAAAACCGGTGGAGTTAATTGTAATGGTTGGAAACAAAAGTTAAAAAATCCTCATATTCCATTTTATTGGATGTACTTTCAGAGGTCGCAGCATTTTTATATTGTGGTGTATCAGCAAGGTAATTAATGAATTGTTCCTGGATCTGACCGGTTCCTGTTACATGGATCTCATCAACATTTGGCATAATAGATGCAATCTCTTTGAAATACTTTTGAGTAAGAGCAATTTCCTGATTGTTTGCTGCATTCTCACTGGAATTTGCATCATTTCCCGGATTTTTTACGTGTCCAAGGATAATAAAATCCCCTTTTTCATCGCTTCCCCTTCCTGCTATGGTTGCATTCTGTGAATCCATCCACACACCAAACTGTTTTTTATTTTTTCCTGACATTTTATTAATTTTTGTTATAAGTTCTAATTGTTCTCCCAGGTTTATTTCCAGGATGAATTATAAATATTTGTAATATATATTATTTTTTAAAAGCTATATGAGCATCCAGCTAAGCAAAAACTCCTGCCCAAAAATAGTTAATGGATTAATGAACAGGATGTAATCTATAATGTAAAGTTGGCCCGTAAAGTTTCTTAAAATAAATGTTTTGAACAGAATGCAGGAGATTATGAATTCTGTAGTCCAATATAAAATATTGAATCACATCCATCCCCTGGGATTATTCTGCTTTTACCAAAACTAAATTATCCACAAATAATTCTGTGTTTTGCTTTTTGCCGCCCTCTATCCTGATAGAGGCGAAGTCAACCGCGGTAGTTGACGGTGTGATTGGGATTTCTATTTTTCTATAATTTGAATTAGAAGTTGTTTCAAAAAAATTTCCACTGCCCACGATATTATTACCTGAGTATAGATCGACATCTATACTTGCGGTATCACCGGAAGAAATATTTGATTTGATATATCCTCTCAAAAAATCAGGATGCTGGCTAATTGAAAATTTATTGGTTGCAAAACTTGGATATACATTGTTGTATATAAAATTGGCTGCAAATAATCCGCTTGGGGCTCCGGAAACTTGCTTTACAATATAAGTCTCATAGGCAGGAACACAGGGTGGACAACTATTGGTCTGCCATATATTTAAGACAGGCAAGGGATCCCATAATTCAAAATCACCGTTTGGAACAGGAATCAATATTTCCTGGATCGTATCTTGGTTACAACCGGAATACAAAATTATAATGATGGCACCGATCAATATTTTATAAGCTTTCATGAGATTAGTTTATCCTAATAACGATTTTGGCCAGCTAATAGTTGGTTTTAAAGTTTTTTTTTGTCTTGTCAATTTACTAAATTAATAGGACCATGAGTTATTAAAATTTAATCATTGGTTCATTATTTTAATAAAGATGCCCTACATCTTCATTTGTAATTTTTGCATTTGCATTTCCTTAAAAAAGGTAGGAGTCATACCGGTGAGGCTTTTAAACTGGCTGGACAAGTGGCCTACACTGCTATAGTTTAGTTTATAAGATATTTCCGAGAGCGTATAATCCTCTGAAATAAGTAAAGATTTAATTCTTTCCACTTTTGTGGCTATAATAAATTTTTCAATCGTCATACCAACCATTTCAGTAAATCTGCGTGCCATATAATTGTAATTCAGGAACAATTTACTTTCGAGAAAATCAGAAAAGTTTGTATTCAATGCCACTTCATTATCATTGAAAATCATTTCTACGATAACACTTTTTATCTTTTCTATTAAAATTTCCTGACTATCTGAAACTACATCTAATTGAAATTCAAGTAAAGACTCTCTAAATAAGTCCATTTTAGCAGGATTGATATCCGTATCTACTTCAACATGTCCTACTTCAACTTTCTCGAAGTGAATGTCATGTCTTACCAGAATTTGTCTGACTATCTCTACACACCGCACGGAAAGCATGTACTTGATGTGAATTTTCATTTGTCGAAATTATAGTTAGTTTGATGCAAAATCAACTTCGAAGTTAATATTACTTGCGGAAACTTAACAGAAAAAAATTTAAAAAGTGATCGAATAATACAAATCACAAAAAACCAGGAATGTTCCATAACTCAAGACCATAATTTGTTCATGAGGGAGTAGGGGAATTTGTCAAACCAGCAATAAGAAATTTGTAAAGTTGAAAGGCGGCATCTGGTAAAGAGCAACAGATTTTAAAACTTTATCTAGGACATCTCTCAGATTGTTGAAATCATTAGGTTTTCTTATATAAACGTTGGCACCGTTGATGAATGTAGATTCCATATCACTCTGTGCACCTGAAGTGGAATAAATAGCAATGGGTAAATTTTTATATTTTTCAATTTCCCTGATTTCTTTGAGACATTCGATACCACCTTTGCGAGGCATGTTCAGATCCAGAAAAAGTATATCGGGAGATTTGGTATCGGGGTGGGAAAGGTATTCCATGAGATGTACACCATCTTTGAGCGTATGGATAGATGTCTTTATTTTAAGTTCTTCCAAAGCTTCTTTAAATACCTCACGATCACTTGAGTCATCATCTGCCAATATTACTTTAATAATTGGATTTTTCATTAAAATATTTTGAAAAGGTTGCTGTCAAATAATGAGGCTATGGTTCATTATTAATAACTATGGGTTCCTCACACTCCTAGAATAAATTACCTCAATTACCTGTTCTGTTACCTCGAACATTCCCGTAATGCCCGTGGTAACGAACAAATATAAACAAATATTCTTTACTTGTTACTTTCTTTGGAAAGTTGCGTATGATGGGCAATTTGATCAAATTTTTATGCTCATCAATGTGATTTCTCAGCGATATTGAAGTTAGTATGAGAATGTATATTTCGAAAATGATTGATCGATCATATAACCGGCAATCCGGATCTGAACTTATTCTCTAATAAAGACGCAGATATCGCTCGATCAGACAGGAATGTATATATCAAATTTGGCTCCTTCATTCAGCTCTCCTTGTGCTGTAATTATACCGCGGTGGTTGTCAACAATTTTTTTTACAATGGCTAACCCAATACCTGTTCCACTGTATTCATCCTTGCCATGGAGTCTTTGAAACACTTCAAATATTTTTTCATTGTATTGTTGTTCAAACCCGATACCATTGTCGGAGATGGTGAGATGACAATATTCCTTTTCCGGGGAAAGCTTTTTATGAATATCATCTTCATTCATTAAAGTGGTATTTATCTTACTACCTTTTATGATCCGGCTTCTGATAATGATCTTAGGTGGAATATCCGGATTTGAAAATTTCAGTGAATTGGAAATGAGGTTGTTTAAGAGCTGACGAAATTGAAAAGGAATAATATTGCAAAAGCATAATTCTTTAAAAATAATGTTTGTATTTTTTTGTTTCAGGACCTCTTTCAGGTCTTCTTTTACATCTTCTACAATATCTCTAAGGTCGGTTTTGGAAAAGGTCAGATGTTCATTACTCATACGCGAATATGCTAGCAAATCCTGAATGAGCTGTTGCATCCTTTGTGCGGAAATCAGTATCTGATTAAAATAACCCCTGCCTTTCTCAGATATGTTTGGATATTCTTTTTCCATGATCCGGCTTACGAAAGTCTGAATCTTTCGAAGGGGTTCCTGAAGGTCATGGCTGGATATGTATGCAAAGGATTGCAATTCCCTGTTCATTTTTTCAAATTCCTCATTTTGCTTTTTTAGCTGTGCTTCTACTTTTTTTCTTTCAGTGATATCCTGGTAAGATGTGATTGTAAATCTTTTCTGACCGATCTTTAAGGTTTCATAAAATACAAGGGCAGGAAATGGCTCCCTGTTTTTTGGAGAGTATAATATTTCAAAATTTTTCATTATTTCCGTATGCTTTAATTTCTGAAGTATTTCTTCAGTTTCTTCTACGGATAGCGATTGCAGTTCTTCGATACTCCTGTTTTCCTGCAATGCGTTGAGGATAATTTCAGTTATACGGGCATTTTCTTCTGGTGAGATCAGTTCTAGTTCTTCTGATGTATGATCTACCACATCTATTTCTTTTAAGCGAAATGTTTTAAGAAATTGATCATTTACATACTTGATTTTATTGGTCATATGCTCTGTCAACGTCATTGGTATTGGGTTGCCGTGGAAGATCTTCATAAAGCGTTCTTCACTTTCTTTTAGTTCAGCTTCATATTTTTTTTGATCAGTCACATCCTGAGCAGTTCCTGCAAGTTTTATCGTATTGCCTTTCTCATCCGTGTAAATTTTACCGGATGAACTTATTGTACGCACAGTTCCATCATCCCAAACAATTCTATGCGTGATCTGATAAGGCTGCTGGCTCTTAAATGCTTTTTGTACCACCTGATCCAAATAATCTCTGTCATCAGGATGTATATGTTTAAGATAGCTTTCATAGTTTAAATCAAATTGCAGGGGTTCCAAACCAAATATCCTGTATAGTTCATCGGACCATTCAATTTTATTTTCATTGACGAGCCATTCCCAACTTCCCATATGTGCCAAAAGCTGAGACTCAAGGAGCTGATTTGTTTTATTTAAAAGATGATTGTTGGTTTCTTTAATTTTGTCCTCTGCGACTTTTTTGTCTGTGAGATCGCGGGTCACTTTTGAAAAACCAATGATGGTATTATCATCATCCAATAGAGCTGTTATTACAATATATCCCCAAAAAGCACTGCCATCTTTTCGCATACGCCAACCCTCATGTGTCGCAGTTCCATTATTACGGGCCTCATTCAATAATTTTTCGGGCAATCTGATTTTTTGATCTTCGGGCGTATAAAAGACCCTAAAATTTTTACCAATTATTTCTTCTGCTTTATACCCCTTTATTTTTTCAGCACCCTTATTCCAATTTTCTATAATACCGTCCGGATTAAGTGATAAGATTGCATAATTCTGCACCTGTTCTACCATGCGATGATATCTTTCTTCACTGATTTTCAGTGCATCATTAGATTCCTTAAGCTTGCCGGTTCTTTCTTTAACTTGTTTTTCAAGTTCCTCTGAGAAGAGTTTTTGTGCCTGAATATCCGTGGATGCTCCAATATAACCCTCAAAAATTCCCTCTGAATCGTAGCGGGGAGCACCATTATTTGATATCCATCTATAAGTTCCATCATGCCGTAGAAGACGATACTCCATATGAAAATCTTCTTTTTTGGCAAAAGATGATTCAAAGATTTGTTGACATTTTTCTACGTCATCGGGGTGTAGTCCTTCCCACCAGCCCGTGCCGCTTTCCTGTTCTAAATTTCTACCCGTAAAATTGAGCCAACCTTTGTTGAAGAAATTATATTGCTTGTCAGATCCGGCCATCCAGATCATAGTGGGAGCATTGTCAGCAGCATTCCGGAACCGGTCTTCTGCTTTTTTTTGTTCCGTGATGTCAGTATTCGTGCCCAACCATCGCACTACTTCACCTTTATCATTGGTGATAGGATTAGCTCTTGTCAGAAACCACCTGTATTGGCCATCATATCGACGCAAGGGAAAGGTTAATTCAAAGGGTATATCAGACTTCCAGGCAAGTTTCGAAAATTCTAAAATACGTTCTACATGGTCAGGATGGTGTACTTTTTGCCAGCCCCATCCTTCCATCTCTTCGAGTGTAGTACCGG
>JAYUWT010000540.1:0-2816 GCA_043753405.1 Saprospiraceae bacterium
CTGAAGATAAAGAGACTGAAAGTGGGACTTTTTTAAGACCTGCACTAAATTCCGCACTGTCAGGAAGATCAAATGCCGGATTTGAATCACCCATGATGATGACTGCATCCACAAGTCCACTTTTCATATCTTTTATGAGGTTCACCATATCACTATCGATCCCCTTTCTTTGATTCGAGTAGTTATTAAGGTCAATTGTCCTGCCATAATTACTCAATAAGTCATTGATCTTATTGATTATGATCTGTTCAGATATATTATTAGAATCAGAAATAATGAGCGAAGCTTTTCCGGCATTTTTATTTGCCCACAAATCCTTGGCAACCGATGTAAAGGATTTTTCTGCTTTCGCATTTTTCAATGTACCACTTATAGCAAGGCTTGCTCCACCTGCCAATGTCGCTATAGCATTATATAATTTAACTATTGCAAGTCCTTGTTCAGATGGTTTTATAAGGAGCCTGTTATCAGCATTGGAACCGGTATAAGACATATTGCTCTCATATTGGATCAACCTGCTTATTTCAGGTTTATTAAAATCCTTTAATTTTCGGGTTTTAGACCAGGAAGCAGTATATTCAACCGGAGAAACCCAGGTTCCCAGAAAATCTGCACCAAAATTAACAACTATCTGTGCATTACCGAATTCATAACCCGGAAAGACACGCTTTCCGAAAGATCTTTCATTGGCAACAATGATAGCTGAAGAAGAAAAAGGATCGTAGGTGACATGTTTACTACCCGGATAAGCCGATAAAAATTGAGCAATAGCTGCATTGGTAGAAGGGCTTACTATAGAATTTGAAACAATCCTTACCCTACCTGCTGTGGTCAATTTTTCTGAAACTATTTTATCGATTTCTGACCATTTGAGTTTCGAAACTCCTCCTTTACCATCAGTTCTTCCTGCATTTCTATAACGTCCTATATCATAAAGATCCAGAACTGAAGCCTGAGCCCTGGCACTTGTACCACCTTTAGAAAACTTACTTAATGTATTTCCTTCTATTTTAATAGGTCTTCCTTCCCTGGTTTTAACCACGATAGGCAGGACATCATTTCCTTTGATAAAAGTCGAAGAGTAGAAATTTGCTATACCCGGTATGATCGAATCCGGTTTAGTAACATACGGAATAGCTCTCCTTAAGGGAGTTTCACAACCTGCAGCAATCGTAGCTGCTCCGAGGCTAAACCCTAAATATTTAAGAAAATCTCTTCGGTTGTGGCCTGAAGAAGAGGCATCCTCTTCCTCTTTTGACATATTATTAAGTATCGGTAGGTCAAAAAATTCCTTTCCCGAATCTTTTATAAAAGATTCTTCCTGTGTGAATTCTTCACTGCTTACCCAATAATCCTGTTTTATCTCGCTCATATCCTTTTTTATAATAAAGAATTCTAATATTTATTTATATGCTTAATAGTGACATTTTTGACACTCTATGCCACCTACATCTGCTACAGTTACTTTATCCCGTTTGCCGTCTTTCAACTCCTGATGGTATCTGACGTAGCTGTCATAATATGGATTCTCTACAAACTTTACATCTGTCTCCCTATGACAATTGATACACCAGCCCATCGAAAGAGGTGAATATTGACGAATTGTCTCCATTTCTGCAACCTTACCATGGCAATTAGTACAATCGATCTTACCTACTACGACATGTTGTGCATGATTAAAATAAACGTGATCCGGCAGATTGTGTACTTTGACCCATTCTATCGGACCTTGTACTTTAGGTTTATTGGGGTTGGTCAAAGATTTTACAATATTATCCCATTGATTATTGACAAAGTCTTTACCTGTTTTATTCATTGAAGCTCCTTCATTAAGAAGGTACTGATATCCGATCCATTTTTTATAAATTGCTGCAACCTGATCTTGTGATAAAGCATTGTAATTTTCGATATATTTATCCGTACTAGGGTCGAAACCAATTGAAGCAAAGATCTTGGTTATCTCTTCTGTTCCATATTCCGTGCCCTTTTTAACTGCTTTATGACAATTCATACAAGTACTGGTAGCAGGGATCACAGAATGTTTACTCTTACGGGCTCCGTCGTGACAAAATTGACAATCGATCTTATTGATTCCGGCATGCAGAACGTGAGAGAACTTAATGGGTTGTTCTGGAGCATAATTCTGCTGACGCCCTAGATTAATGGCATTATTGACCGTAGTATAACCTCCGAGCATGATAAGGGCAAACACTACAAATCCGATCACGGATTTAGATGTCATCAATTGAATGACCGATCTCTTCTCGACAACCTCACCTTCGCTTTCTTTCTCGATCCTGTTGAGGCTTCGGGATATCCCTCCTAATACTATTGCCAACACAGCCAATAATCCAAATATTGTTAAATAGATCCACGTATTATCAGCCTTTACAGTGACTACCGGTTCCGGACCATTGACACCTTTAGGTGGATAAGTTCCGGCTATTACTCCTTCAGTGTAAGCAAGGATATCAGCTATATTTTCGTCAGATAAAGAAGGAAAAGCCGTCATAACTGTAGGCTTGTATTCATTCCATGCTTTTACAGCCTGAGGATGTCCCTCTGCGATCATGGCCTGTGAATTTCTGATCCAGTTATACAGATCTTCTTTCGGATAGGCACTCCAATTTGCCAATCCGGTATTAATGGGAGGCCCGGTGAGCTTATCCACCATATTCTTGTTATGACATGTAGCACAGTTGGCTTTAAAGAGTTCTTTACCCTTGTCCAGATTGGCCGCTGTTACTGCACTTAATGTAGAAATAGTGAGCAAAAAAATTACTATTGACTTCAAACTGCGCGTTTTTAAATATTTC
>JAYUWT010000541.1:0-2812 GCA_043753405.1 Saprospiraceae bacterium
TTGTTGTCATAAGTCTAAGTATTTTTGTTAAGAAATTTGTAGCAATTTATTGACTACTTCTCAAAAATCTTAGGCTTATTTTATTTCATAGACACTTCTTAATGGTTAATTTCTCTTCTTTATTGTATTTACTTTTTTTTCTTCATTTGTGATACTCAAGCAAATCGAGTATTATGAATCGGCAAATTTTTGATAAAGATTGCGTTTAAAACTACAAAATAAAAAATTCTGTTTCGTCTCAAACGGCGTAATATGATCTTCTGTAATGCATCTTAATCTATCAAATCCATTTTCCAAGAGCGCAGTCAAAGCTGTTTCATTATATTGATTGATGTCAAGTCCGCTGCATTTTGTGGGACCATTATCCGAAAACGTACCCAGGATCAAATATCCGGAAATAGAATTTCTTGCAGTTTCTAAATATTTTTTTATTTGATCAGCTTCGGTCAGAAAATGAAAAGTAGCACGATCATGCCATACTTCATATTTAGCTTGCGGTTCGAATTCAGTAATGTCACTTACGATCCAATTTACTTTTTCGGCTTTTGGGCCCAATCTTACTTTTGCTTTCTCTATAGCTCGGACAGATATATCCAGCACGGAAATGTTTTCAAATCCGAGGTCAAGTAAATTATCAACAAGTGTGCTATCCCCTCCACCAATATCAATTATATTAGCCGATCTATCCAGGATGAATGAATTGATAAAATCCAGGGATGTTTTTGGAACTTCCTGGGTCCAGCTTACCTGGTCAGGTGTTTTAGTTTCGTAGACCTTATCCCAATGTAGTTTTCTTTCACTATTCATATTTTTAGGTCTATTAAGTTCAAAGATATACTTGAGTAAGGTAAGTCACGTTGAAGTTAGACAAATTTAGAAAAATCTTTCAACAAATATTATCAGCCATAATTTGCAAATTCAGTTTACTCATAATCAAGTTGTTTTATAAAGATACTTTTGTACCTGAGAATTCAACTATTTATTTAAATGACCGATAACAAAAAAATTGCGATAGCCTGGTTAAGGCGGGATCTAAGAATTGAAGACAACCGTGCCTTGTATGAGGCTAATTTAACCGGAAATGAAGTCCTGGTGCTGTTTATTTTTGATACAGATATCATCGATGAACTGGATATCGATGATCATAGGATCACATTTATCCACGATACATTATTAGAATTGAATGCTCATTTCGAAATATCCGGAAGTGGGCTTATGTGTTTGAAAGGAAAACCTCTGGATATATTTAAAAAACTAAATCAAAACTATGCTATAGAAAGTGTGCACGCCGGAGAAGATTATGAACCTTATGCAATCACACGAGATTATGAAATTGCCCAATTTTTATTTCAAGAAAATATAAGTTTTAATACCTACAAAGATCACGTCATATTTGAAAAAGACGAAGTGATGAAGCAGGATCAGAAACCCTACACGGTGTTTACACCTTATAAAAATCGTTGGATTGAACAGTTAAAGGCAAAACCAACCATTTTCTATAATCTACCTGAGCCCGGATTAAATCTCATGGTGTTTAAGCATGATTTTCCGGGTTTGGATAATATTGGTTTCATAAGATCTGTGAAAAAAGTTTTGCCATATGATCTTACGGATTTAAATAATTATGAAAAAGAACGCAATATTCCTGCCTGGGATAAGACAAGTAAACTAAGCCCACATCTTCGTTTTGGAACTGTAAGTGTCAGGTGGATCATCAGCCAAATCAGAAATAACAGTGTTTTACTTAGCGAATTGATCTGGAGAGAGTTTTTCATTCAGATCCTTTATCATTTTCCGGAAGTTGTCGCACATAATTTTAAAGAAAAATACAATGGTATTCAATGGAGAAATAATGATAATGATTTTATACTATGGTGCGAAGGAAGAACAGGTTATCCAATGGTGGATGCGGGTATGCGGGAATTAAATGCCACGGGATATATGCACAACCGAGTCAGAATGATCACCGCCGGTTTCCTGTGTAAACATCTGTTAATCGATTGGCGATGGGGAGAGGCATATTTTGCAAAAAAACTTTTCGATTATGAACTTGCATCCAACAATGGCAACTGGCAATGGTCGGCTGGGACAGGATGTGATGCTGCACCTTATTTCAGGATCTTTAATCCAATGGAACAGCTCAGGAAATTCGATCCTGATATGGATTATATCAAAAAATGGGTTCCGGAAATTAGTACTCCGGATTATCCTCAACCCATGGTGGATCATAAAGAAGCCAGAGTGCGGGCCCTTGAAGTTTATAGAAAGGGGATCAATAATTTATAAAATATTATTTTTTTAATAAGATCGTATCTAATTTTACAGCTTCTATAAGAAAATCATCATACTTTTCCGAGCCCATAGTTGCATAATTATCATTGCTACAATCTACTATTGTTGTGATCATATCACAGACACAACATACCAAGCTGAAATAATATGTGTTTTCAAATTTATAAATACTGTAAAAGAAACAGTCTTCTGCACTCGATGGTGCAAGTATGAGATCATTGTTTTCCATAAAATTCTGAATGCAAGCATTGTCCGTCAATGGTTCGAAAATGACCGGTTCTTTGTTGCAACTAAAGAATAAAAAGTTAAAGATAAATATGGTTGCTAATGACCTCATGTATTTAAATTTTAAATTGTAATCTAATAACGAGAATTTAATGTAGAAAGTTGGTGGTATTAATACTCTGTTCTGATATAAAATAAATAACTCAAAGTTCGGGTTTTGCTTCAATTGAGGCAATACTCTTCTTTGCTTTTAAATTATTCAGATTCAAGCTGATTGTTGTTTTATCTGATTTTG
>JAYUWT010000542.1:0-7111 GCA_043753405.1 Saprospiraceae bacterium
CTCCTGCATTGTCCGGAACATCACCAAATGGTGTCAATGGAACATGGAGTCCTTCTTCAATAAATACCGCTGTGGTTGGATCTACTGATTACACATTTACTCCAAATATGGGTGTCTGCGCACTGCCACAAACTTTAAGTATTACTATTACTACACCTCTTACTCCAAATTTTGCCGCGATCGGCCCGCTTTGTCAGAATTCTACTCCTCCTGCATTGTCCGGAACATCACCAAATGGTGTAAATGGAACATGGAGTCCTTCTTCAATAAATACATCAGCAGTTGGATCTACTAATTATACATTCACTCCAAATATGGGTGTCTGCGCGCTGCCACAAACTTTAAGTATTACTATTACTGCACCTCTTACTCCAAATTTTGCCGCGATCGGCCCACTTTGTCAGAATTCTACACCTCCTGCATTGTTCGGAACATCACCAAATGGTGTCAATGGAACATGGAGTCCTTCTTCAATAAATACATCAGTAGTTGGATCTACTAATTATACATTTACTCCAAATATGGGTGTCTGCGCCCTTCCTCAGACATTGAGCGTTACTATCAATGCCTTACCCTTCATAAATATTACACCTGTACCTAATCAATGCACGACAGATCCATTAGTCAACCTAAATGGCACTCCGTCAGGGGGAACCTGGTCAGGCAATGGGGTCTCCGGAGGAACATTTAATCCTGCAACAGCTGGAGCAGGTTCACATATTATTACTTATACTTATACGGACGGCAACATGTGCACCAACACAGGAACAACCGTCATCAATGTGGCCAATTGTGCATGTACAAGTCCTCCAACAGCAAATGCAGGTGCAGATCAGGAAATTTGTTCCGGACAAATGGCAAGTGTTTCAGGAACAATCAGCAATACACCAAGTTTTCAATGGAGTTCGTCAGGAACAGGAACATTTGCCAATGCTTTTTCTTTGAACACAACTTACAATCCCAGTCCTGCAGATATTATTGCGGGAACAGTCCAACTTACTTTGACAGGTAATGATCCGGATGGAGTCGGTCCATGTACCTCACAGTTTGATATATTGATCCTGACTATTAATCAGAGTCCATCTGTGACTCTGAGTGGTACTATGGGACTATGTCCGGGAGAATGTGAACAGACCACAGTATCGATCATTGGTGGTTCTGGTCAGTATAATATGCAATTGATGGTAACATCTCCTTTATTCAATTATAATTTCAATGCTACAGGAATTGGTTTAAATACCGTCTTTACTATTTGTTACACGGGATTCGTACCCTCATACAATAATACAACACATACCGTAACGATACCAAGTTTCGTTCCGCCGGGCACTTTAAATGTCAGCGTCATTTCTATAGTTGACAACAATACAATGTGTCCGGGTATCGTCAATAATCCGAATAACTTTGGAATCTCTTTATTTGCTGCACCTGTGGTAAGTGCTACTCCTGTGGGGCCATTATGCCTTAGTGATCCAACCATAAATCTATCAGGTATGCCTTCAGGAGGAGTATGGACAGGACCAGGAGTTTCCGGAAATACTTTTAATCCTGCGACTGCCGGCATAGGAACACATGCGCTTACTTATACCTATACAGACATGAACGGTTGTACAGGAACAGCGAACATCAACATAACAGTTAACAATTGTGGCTGTGCCACTCCAGCTGCAGCAATGGCAGGAAATGATCAGATTATTTGTGACGGCGATATTGCTATCCTGAGCGGTGATGTTAACTTTAATCCTTCCTGGACGTCATCTGGCACCGGAAGTTTTTCCAATGCCAATTCTGATTTAACAGATTATACTCCCAGTGCTGCAGATATATCAGCCGGATCAGTGATAATAACACTCACGGATTCTGATCCTGACGGCCCCGGCCCTTGCAGTATTTCAACGGATCAATTAATCCTGACCATCACAAGTATCAATGTAACCATCGACCCTATAGGGCCGCAATGCAGTACAACTTCTTCTGTTCCATTAAACGGATTCCCTACTGGTGGATCCTGGACAGGGCCCGGAGTAACGGGAAATACTTTTGATCCATCATCTGTGGGTGTGGGTGGCTTTGTATTACTCTATACATTTACAGATGCGAACAATTGCTCCGGTAGTAATACTATCCTGATTTCAGTCATAGACTGCGGATGCGCAACACCCGCTTCATCCAATGCCGGATTAGACCTCATAATATGTCAGGGAGAAACAGCCGGCCTAAATGGCACTGTCAATTTTAGTCCAAACTGGACAACATCCGGTTCGGGAAATTTTTCAACTCCCAATTCCGTTTCAACCAATTATACACCCAGTGCATCAGATATTATGGCCGGTTCTGTTATTATAACCCTCACCGATTCAGACCCAGATGGCGTAGGGCCTTGTACGTCTGATACGGACCAAATGATCCTGAGCTTTAACGTGGTCAATGTAACCATTGATCCCATCGGGCAGCAATGTATCTCTGATCCGATCCTGACTTTAAGTGGTATTCCTTCCGGTGGAGTATGGTCAGGAAATGGTGTATCAGGAAATAATTTTGACCCGGCAAATGCGGGTGCAGGAAGCCATACTATAACATATACGGTCACTGATATAAATAACTGCACAGGTGTAAATTCGATTAATATTTTAGTAGTTGACTGTGCCTGTCCCCTTCCCGCTACTTCGAATGCAGGAAGTGATCTCATCGTGTGCGGTAATCAATTAATATTGTTGAATGGCTCGGTTAATACAACTCCGACCTGGACAACTAACGGGACCGGATTTTTTGATGATCCAAATGTAAATTTAGCCATATATAATGCCAGTCCCGCTGATATAGCCTCAGGATCAGTAATGCTGACACTAACTGCTTCCGATCCGGACGGAGCGGGTCCTTGTTCAACATTTTCTGATCAAATGATAGTAACTTTTACAACTATTTTAAGTGTATCTGCTGATCCTGTTATTGATCAATGTATATCAGGCAACCCTATCAATCTCACAGGATCTCCAGGTGGAGGAACATGGACAGGAACCGGCATAATCGGTAATACTTTCGATCCCGGACTTGCAGGTGTAGGGTCATTCATTCTGACCTATTCAGTAAGTAACGGACCGGGATGTGATGGCAGCGACAATATTACAGTCAACGTTACTGATCTTCCAGCTGTTTCATTGGGCGCCATAGCTGACCAATGTGTTGGTGATCCGGGCATTGTGCTGAGCAACGGTAGTCCCGGCGGCGGATCTTACTATCTGAATGGTGATTTTTCAACTCCTATTACAACATTCAATCCAATTGCAACTGGTTTACAAACCATTACATATGTCATCGGTCCTGCCCAATGTTCAAATCAGGCAAGTATTAGTTTCAATGTAAATAATTGCGGATGTGCCATTCCGGCTACTTCTAATGCAGGACCGGATCAATCGGGATGTGAGGATAATATTTTTACCATATCCGGTAGTATTACGGTGGCGAATACTGCCACATGGACCAGCAACGGGGATGGAACTTTTGGAAACTCATCACAACTGAATACATCCTATTCTCCGGGTGTAAATGACATAACAGGAGGCTCAGTTACGCTGACGTTGACTACAGCGGATCCCGATGGTGCCGGTCCTTGCGTTCCTGCAGCCAATACAATGACGATAATAATAATTTCTAAACCAAATATCAATATCCAGAGTGTCATTGACTTGTGTGATGATGATGCTCCGGTGACTCTGATAGCAACACCTGCTGGTGGTACTTTCTCAGGAGTAGGTATTTTAGGAAGTCTATTTGACCCTGTGATAGCCGGGCCCGGTATTCATAAAATATTTTACATAGCCGGTATTGCACCTTGTATTTCGGTTGATTCCATAGATATAAAGGTACTTGATTGCAATTGTGCCATTGCAGTGACTGTTAATGCAGGTCAGGATACGACTGTATGTCAAAATAATCCAGTCCAGCTAAATGGATCAATCACGGGAATTCCGGGTGGAACCTGGACTACAAACGGTTCAGGTTTATTTTCAAACATAACTTTGAGTAATCCAATTTATACTCCATCCGGTCAGGATGTGATCACAGGAAATGTGCTCATTACTTATACATCAGATGATCCTGATGGTGCAGGGCCATGCAATAGTGTAACTGATCAAAAAATAATCAATTTTGGAGCAAAGCCTGATGTAATATTATTGGTCACCCAACCATCCTGTATCGACATCCTGGGTGCTATTAAGATCACAATATTAGCAGGTGTGAATCTTCAATTTTCTGTAGACAACGGTGTTTCTTTTACTACAGATCTGATCATTGACGGACTACCATCCGGAGCTTATCAATTGATCGTTAAAAATACTAACATTGATTGTCAGTCGATATTGGACTTTACAATAGCGGCTCCTTTACTACCTGAAGCAATATGGTCTTCGAAATCGGCGGCATGCTCTGATGCAGACGAGAATTCATTTATTTTGGAACAGACAACCAATATGACATTGCCCTTCGATGTTAAGATCAATGGTGCTAACTATCCTGTCATAACCACACTTCCAGCCAGCTTTGAAAATATAGGTTTTGGCACATATGATGTTGTTGTCACTGACATTAAGGGTTGTATCCTTACAAGGCAATTTACATTTACCCAAAGCAATATTTTGGAATTGGATGTAAATCCCGTTTACATCATCGCAAAAGGCCAAAGCATAGAATTAAACACTATTATAACAGGGGACTACTCGACGATCACATGGACTCCGGCCATCTATTTATCTTGCGACGATTGCATAAATCCAATTGCTAAACCTGATTCTAACATTATATATAATGTCATAGTCAGTGATAGTCAGGGTTGTTCAGATGAGGCAACAATCGAGATCAGGATCCGTAAAACATTAAATGTTTTCATACCAAATGTCATATCACCAAATCATGATGGTATCAATGATAATTTCACTGTATTTGCGGATGACAATATCAAAGAAGTTAAGACCATGCGCATCTTCAATCGATGGGGCGGAGTGATATTTGAAAGAAATAATTTTGCTCCGAATAATGAAAACTTAGGTTGGGATGGTACATTTAAAGGTCAGGCTTTAAATCCTAATGTCTTTATTTATCTTGTAGAAGTTGAATTGCAGGATGGAGAGATTAAGTTATTTAAGGGTGATGTGACTATGATTAGATGATAGAAGTCAGAGGTCAGAAATCAGAAGTCAAAAGTCAGAGGTCAGAAGTCAGAAGTCAGAAGTCAGAAATAACGAAAGTGCTTCGTTAAGGCAACAGAGCTATAAGCCTTGAAAATTGAGGCTGTATGCTTTAAGCTGTAAGCCGCTTCATAAGATTATTTGGTTTTAAAAGGGCTATTTCATCATCGGTTTATTGCTTCCATTGTGAACTTCCATTCGAAGCGCCAAGCCCGGATGGGCTTGAACAATAGTAGCCACGGGTGAAACCCATGGACTGAAAACATGTGGGAACAACCCTGAAGGCTTGCCTGCCGACAAGGCTGGGGTTGAACTATTAGAGGGCAGAAGTCAGAAGTCAGAAATTAGAAATTAGAAATTAGAAATTAGAAATTAGTTAATTCAATATTCATTATTTGGGGTTAGTTTCATTTTCGCGTTTTTGTCCATTGTTCATGCTCTAAAATTAGGTACAATGTTCATTCTCGCTTGTAAGCCTACTTATTCGCCATTCATTCACATTCATTCAACATTCAACATTTTCATTTTCCATTTGTGTTCCTTTTTAATTATTTTACAACAAAGGTGTAAATAACCTGCATAAGCTTTCAATGAACTTTATGTAAATAGGTCTTTTATTCCATTCTGAAAGGATCATTTTATCACAAAATTTCATATCTACATCAAACATTGTTCTTAATTGTTTATTGACTTTTTTATCATAAATATAGGCAGCAATTTCAAAATTTATAAAAAAGCTACGGTTGTCAAAATTGACCGTTCCGACCATTGAAATATCATCATCCACTGTGATGGTTTTGGCATGTATGAAACCTTTATTGTATAGGTAAATTTCCACACCGGCCTCCAGCATGCCCTTCATATATGAATTCATGGCATATTTAACAAAACGGGAGTCCACTACTTTTGGGACCATTAACTGAACTTTTTTACCGGACTGGGCAGCTATTTCTATGGCACTGATGATCTGTGCATTTGGAATAAAATAAGGGTTGGTTATCTTGATCTCTGAAACTGCACTATTTAACACGGAAATAACTCCGTGCATGTTATAAGGAGCATTTGAATCCGGGCCACTACCTACTATATCAACAAAGGATTTTCCGGGATTTTGATCAAAATTAAAAAATGGATCTTCAAAAGGAAAAACTTTCCCACCTGATGCATATTTATAACTAAACAGAAATTGCATTTGAAGTAAATTAGTAGCATTTCCTTCTATACGTACATGAGTATCTCTCCAGAAAATATCATTCTTTTTAGAATTATCATAGCTATTAGCAACATTGATCCCACCTAAATATCCAATGGACCCATCTATTACTACTATTTTCCTGTGATTTCTGTAATTAGCATTTGTGTACAATTTCATCCACATAGGATCAAACACATTAACATCCACATTGCCTTTGCTTAACATATCCGGTACATCCCCAATATTATTGCAGCCAAAATCATCATAAATAAATCTTACCTCTACCCCTTCTTCTACTTTTTTGATTAAAGCATCTGTGATAGCCACACCTACCTCATCATGTTTGTATATATAGTATTCTACGTGAATATGATGCTTGGCATTCTTTATATCCTCTAATAATCTCGTATATTTAACTTCCCCGTTCTCTAATAATTCAACCTTGTTATTTTTAGTCAAAATCGATTGTTTTGTATACATAAACAATTTAGAGATAGAACCCTTGGTACCGATCAGAGATTCAAGTTCTTTATGATTATTGAGAAAATGTCCTTTATAATTATCTATGAATTCCCTCAATCTCATGAGGTCACCGCTTCCTTTGAGCGTGAATTTTTTTTGTTTTCTATGATCACGCCCTATTAAAAAATATAATATTAAACCTATGCCAGGGAGCATAATGAAAACCAAAATATAAGCTAAGGACTTAACAGGATCACGGTTTTGAATC
>JAYUWT010000543.1:0-7102 GCA_043753405.1 Saprospiraceae bacterium
TTCCTGCACAATCAACACCGGGTTGTACCATGGCGTGCAGTACTACTAATATAAGTATCCCTGAAAACTGTATGCCGGTATTAATTGCTGAAGATTTTCTCACTTCAGCTAACAACTGTGCTACTTCCTTTATTATCCAATTGTTATTAACCATGAACGGACCGATCTTAGAACAGGGCGTTGACTCTCTTAAAGCAGACGGAATAGACATCAATGGACAACCGTATCCATTGGTAGGTCAGACCTATGTGATCAAGATCATAGAAAATATCACAGTTGGTAACCCTCAGATGTGTTGGAATTTTCACACATTTGAAGATTATTTGCCTCCTGCGATTACATGCTTCAATGCTGATACAGTGTTTTGTTATGAACCTTCAGCTTTGTATTCACTTAATGGATTATCTGATTGCTCAGGCGCTATCACTGCTCATGTGATTGATTCCACCTTTACTCCATTTTCATGTGAAGATGACGACTTTCTGTTGGGTAGAATCATAAGATCTTATTATCTTACTGATGAATCAGGCAATCAAAGTATTACCTGCAACGATACATTGTACCTGGCTCCTCCGTCTCTGGACAGTGTGGATTTTCCGGGCAATGTGCTGAACCTGCAGTGCAATGAGCCATTTGCAGAAGATGGCAATGGCAACCCTGATCCAAGTGTGACAGGAGTTCCAACTATCGGATCTGGTGAAATACCTTTGTTCCCCAATACATTGAGTTTAGTTTGTAATCTAAGTACATCTTACACTGATCAGGTGATACCAGCAGGCTGTAATATTAAGATATTACGTACCTGGACTGTTTTTTATTGGAGTTGCGAAGGTGAGCAAGATATAAGTTATCTTCAGACCATCATGGTCAATGACACTACACCACCTGATGTAACTGCTCCTGCAGATGTAACAATCGCAGCCGGAGCCAATTGCACTGCAAATTTCCTTGTTCCACCGGCCATAATAACAGATGACTGCGGTCATCTTGGTTCCACCGTGATCACACACCCTAACGGTGTTACTCCACAGAATGGAGGGTTTACTATAACTAACGTTCCTGTTGGGATCTACAATATAATCTACAGTGTCAATGACGGATGTGGTAATATCACCAGAGACACAATGGTACTGACCATTCAGGATCTTATTTCCCCTGCTGCAATCTGTAAAAATACAATTGTATCACTGGACAATACGGGCAATGGCCGAATGTTTGCTTCTTCTATCAATAATGGTTCTCACGACAATGGATGTGGCCCTGTTACTATTCAAATCAAAAGAATGTTGCCTGACTGCAACGGCCTGCCAAACCAGTCAGATGTATTCGCTGATTATATTGACTTCTATTGCTGTGATATAGCCAATAACCCTATCATGGTCATATTGCAGGTCAGAGATGCGGGAGGTTTGCTGAATACATGTATGGCTGAAGTAACTGTTCAAAATAAGAATACTCCTGTAGTTGTGGCTCAGCTTCCAAATCTTAACGTGCCTTGTGGGACTGTTTTCGATCTGGATAATTTATTTCTGACCTTTGGGACCTATGTTCAGACAGAAGCAGAAAGAAATGACATCATCATAGATGGTATCTATTACGGACAGGATGGCCTTGTCAATGGTATCTGCAGCTCAACCATAACTGAACTGCCACCTACTGTCAATCTGAGCACTTGTAGTTTTGGTACGATCATCAGACATTTTGTAATATCAGACGGCGGCTCATTCCAAACCACCATCAATCAAACGATCACATTCAACTCATCGCTTACTATATTGACTGAGGCTGATTTCAATGCACCATTGGATTATACATCCACTAATAATGCCTGCAATCCTGAAGATGTCGATGATCTGGGAGGCGTATACGAACCTACCCTTATAGATAGTCTGGAAGGCTGTCACAACCTGATGTACAGCCATACTGACCAGCTATTCAACGGACAGGGAGGAGCATGCTTCAAGATCGTAAGATCCTGGACGATCCTGGACTGGTGCCTGGCAGATGCACAGGGCATAGATTTTGCTCTTGATAATGCAGTACATTTTACTCAGACTATCATAGTGATGAATACTACCGCGCCGACTTTTGTGCCACATGCTGATCAGACAGTACAAACATTATTGTGTGACGGAGCAAATGTGACCGTAACGACAAGTGCGACGGATGATTGTCCGGCCACTTTCTTGACATATACGTGGCAACTGGATCTGAATTTTAATAATATCATATCCACATGGGATTTTTCCGGAACAGGAAGTTCATTTACCCGTTTCATGCCATTGGGTAGGCATAGAGTTCATTTTACTGTGACGGATGGTTGTGGTAATGTAACCGATCAATTCTTTTATATCAATGTGAACAATGTAAAACAACCTACACCGGTATTAAAAGCTTTGGTCGTCGACCTGATGGCAAACCTAATGGTTACTTTACCTGCAAGGCTTTTCAATGCAGGATCTTTTGGAGCATGCCCTTCGAGCAGCCCTTTGAGATTTTCATATACCAGTAACCCTGCAGATAGTTTGAAGACGTTTGATTGTTCTTATGGAGTAGACTCCGCATTTGAAGTCGATATCTATGTGATAGACAATAATGGTTTGTGGGATTTTGCCACGACTACACTCACATTGAACGATAACATCGTGCCATGTCCTGATAATCTCTTTGTAATAGCCGGCCGCATCGTAACTGAAAGTGCTCAGGGTATACCACAAGTAGAAGTGAATGCTTTCGCAAGCATTATGAAAGAAACGGATGCCAATGGTGAATTCAGATTTACTAATGTCAATCCTGAACTTACTTATAATATCCAACCTTCAGATGAAGAAAATCCATTAAATGGAGTAAGTACGGGTGACATCATCAAAATCCAGAACCATATTCTTGACAAACAAGACCTTCCTTCTCCATACAAGATCATTGCAGCGGATGTCAATGAAGATCAAATATTGTCAGTCAAAGATGTCGTCATGATAAGAAAATTGATCCTCGATAAGATTGACCAATTTGCATCAGGTAAAAGCTGGAAATTCATCGAACAGGCCTATGTATTTGAAAATCCGGTTAGTCCTCTCAATGAAAATTATCCAACTTCAATCCAGGCTAATGGAAACGGCATTATCAATAATGCAAATTTCATAGGTATAAAACTGGGAGATGTAAATGGCGATTTTACCTTGAATTTTGGTGCTGACCTCGAAACCAGGGATAAAGCTACTTTATACATGGAGGATATCAATATGGAAGCAGGCATTGTTTACAATGTAACTCTTGTAAATAAAGGATTAAATCAAATCCAGGGTATCCAGGGTTCATTCATAATGGATCCGGCAGTTTCCATAAAAGGATTAGCAAGTTCGGCCTTTACCTTTAGTGATGACAACTATTCTGTAGTTGGAAATAAACTTATGGTCAGTGCAGCTGAATTAAGCAGTGGAGGAAATACTCAGGATCTTTTAAACATAATTATCAAAGTGGACCGCAACATGAAATTATCTGAAGCTATCCAATTGAATAACTCGACGATCATGAATGCTGAGATCTATGATATCTATGGAAATGGAACTCCATTCAATATCGAATTCACAGGAAATCAAAGTGGTATCATGGTAGAACAAAACATACCGAATCCATTTACTGACAACACCCAGATATCATTTACACTGGGTCAGGAAGATGTAGTATCAATGAGAATCTATGACATCAGTGGACGTGTATTGAGAACAGTCAAAGAAAGTTATACAAAAGGCAGAAACACCATCATTATTAATAATAATGATCTGGATGCGACCGGCGTATTGTTCTATGAATTGACCTCTGCACATGGTTCAGTGACTAAAAAGATGATCAAATTAAAATAATTGTAGTTTAAGTTTTTCTAAGCGGGACTGTAAACCTTGCTTAGGCAAAAAGCCTGGAAGTTTTCTTCCGGGCTTTTTTGATTTTCCCTCTCTGGAGGGGTGAACGACGCAGAAATGGTCAGTGAATTGACCTTTTTAAGCAAGTGAAACGAAACGAAGTACTGAAGAATGAAGGACGAAGTGGAGTCAGAACAACCTAGAGGTACGATAGGTTGATTCTGTGCACAGGGGGAGGCTTTGGGAACGAAATACTGAAAAGTCAAATGCTATCTCCTATTAGCAATTGCCAGATACTAGATTTTCCAGCTAGCAAGTTATGCATAAAGGATTTAGAAGGTTATCACAGAGTTTCACTGAGATTAAAAAGAGTTACACAGAGAATTAATAAATATAGCTCTGTGAAACTCTGTGTCTCTCTCCGTGTGCCTCTGTGATAACCTTCAATAGGAAAAACCAAACAGAAGATTATCACAGAGTTGCACGGAGGGTATAACGAGTTACACGGAGGACCCCTTAATGTAATGTCACCTATTATTTAATAAAAAAATTTGTATTCCGGAGCGTCAAACAACAAACTCCAAACCCCAAACCCGATTATAAAAATACTTGTATGGTCTTGCGATAGTCGCCCAGAATGCAGACTCTAGAGTCTAGTGTATAGAGTCTAGCGTCTGATACATTTGCATTATTCCACTTTTTTCATACTTTTGCATGCCTTAAACACAAATATATTGGAAAAACAGTATACCAATTCTATCATGATGATCCGTCCGTCGAATTTTATGTTCAACGAAGAAACGGCCGTCACCAATGCATTTCAAAGCAAAGACCCCGGAGGAAAATCGGGTAATATCGGAAATATTGCTGTGCAGGAATTTGACAATTTTGTACTTCAACTTAAAGAAGTTGGTGTTAATGTAACTGTCATGCACGACACACTGAATCCAGTCAAACCCGATGCGGTTTTTCCTAATAACTGGATTTCTTTTCACAGCAACGGGACGCTCATAACTTACCCGATGGCAACTGAAAACAGGAGGATCGAACGTCGCGAAGATATCATAGATGCATTAGGTCTTTTATACAAGATCAACCATAGATATTCTTTTGAATCATCGGAAGAGGACAACCAATTTTTAGAAGGAACAGGAAGTATGATTCTGGACCGGACTAACAAAATAGTCTATGCATGCCTTAGTCCCAGAACAAATATCTTTCTTTTGGACAGATTTTGCCTGTTGATGAATTATCAACTGGTTTCATTTTACGCTACAGATCAGAATGACATGGAGATCTATCATACAAATGTCATGATGGCCATCGCGGATAAATATGTGGTCATTTGTCTGGAATGTATTAAAGATCTTGACAAAAGAAATGAAGTGATCGAAAGTATAGAAAACACGGACAAGGAGATCATTGAGATCACCTTTGACCAAGTTTTGCATTTTGCAGGCAATATGCTGCAAGTAGAAGGCAGTGGCGCTAAAAAATATATGGTTATGTCCGAACAGGCTTACAAATCACTTTCAAAAGATCAAATTCATAAAATTGAAACCTACAATACGATCTTGGTCATCCCGATCAAGAATATAGAAAAATATGGCGGTGGTAGCGTGCGGTGCATGATGGCGGAAATATTCCTTCCCAAGAAATAATTGGTCATTATTAGGCCTAATTAACACAAATTAATTAATTTTAATTATAAATAGCATCCGGTTATAACCTTGTTGTACAAATTAACTAAAAGACGAAGTATGAATAGTATAGGCAGAGAGAAGGTTCAAACAAAGGCTGACCCTTATAAAATACAATTGACTGAGGATGAGATCCCTACTCACTGGTATAATGTTATGGCTGATATGAAAACTCAACCCCAACCAACATTACAGCCGGAAGATAAGACACCGGTCACAAAGGAATATTATTCAAAACTTTACTCTCAAGGTTGCGTAGAGCAGGAATTTTCTACAGAAAAATGGATAGAAATACCGGACGAAGTCAGGGATCTTTACAAGATCTGGCGCCCTACTCCTATGGTCAGAGCCAAAAGACTGGAAAAGGTCCTTGGCACAGATTGCAAGATCTATTATAAGAATGAAGGTGTAAGTCCCAGTGGATCCCACAAGACCAATTCTGCTATTCCTCAGGTATATTATGCTGCACTGGATGGTGTCAAAAAAATCATCACTGAGACTGGTGCAGGTCAATGGGGAAGCGCTGTAGCCTTTGCTGCACAATTGTTTGGTTTGAAATGTGAAGTCTTCATGGTGCGTGGTCCTTATAATCAAAAACCCAGCCGCCGTCGCATGATGCACTTGTGGGGAGCGCATGTCACTCCATCTCCAAGCGATCAGACATCAGTGGGTAGAAAACAACTCTCCGAAAATCCTGATTCCAGAGGATCATTGGGAACAGCCATCTCTGAAGCAATAGAATATGCCTCCCGCGATGCATCCTCCAAATATGTGATAGGAAGTATTCAAAATTTTGTCCTCCTGCACCAAACAGTTATTGGGCAGGAATGTATGATCCAATTTGAAAAAGTAGATGAATATCCGGACACAATAATAGCTCCTTTAGGCGGGGGTGCAAACTTTGCCGGTATTGCATTTCCATTTATGGAATCAGTTTTAAACGGACAAAATAAAATTAAATTTATTGCAAGTGAACCGGCCACCTGTCCCAAACTTTCTGAAGGGGAATTCAGATATGATTACGGAGATGTAGGCAAGAAAACACCTTTATTTCCAATGTATACGCTGGGTCATGATTTCATGCCTGTACCCAACCACCTGGTTGGCTTAAGATATCATGGTGCCGGATCTATCATTTCACAGTTGGCCAGAGACGGATATATCAATGCCTTGTCTCATGACCAGAAGGAGTGCCTCGAAGCAGGAATCTTGTTTGCAAAAGCGGAAGGCCTTGTACCGGCGCCTGAGTCCACACATGCTATAGCTTCAGTGTTACAAGAAGTCAAAATGGCAAAACAGGAAGGCAAATCAAAAACGATCCTGTTTAATCTATGCGGCCATGGACATTTTGACCTGCATGCATATGAATCATTCATGGCGGATAATTTTCAGATATGATAGAAGTGAGAAGGTGAGAAGGTGAGAAAGTGAGAAGGAAAAACTTATTTAACGTGAATAATGTTTAAGCGACATTCAAATATACATCTTTAGAGAGTTCATTATTACTTAATTTGATACTCGGTTTTTTAGGAAGGAAGTGAT
>JAYUWT010000544.1:0-2803 GCA_043753405.1 Saprospiraceae bacterium
GTTGTATTACACTCAAAGCTGCTTCTTTCTCCAACAATAGTGCCTTCATAGATTCCAGTCTGGCTTCGCTTTGATGTATTTCCAATTCCTTTAGTTCGGAGAGTTTTTTCTCTTCTTCATATTTTATTCCGGTCGAACTGATCAGTTCAGATGCAGCCAGTCTTTGATATACAAAGAGGGTAGAAGCATTGACCTTATATTTATTTTTGAGCTCCAGGTATTTTTCAGCCCTCCGAGCTTGTTTTCGGAGAGTGTTCATATTGCTTTCGATCTCTGCAAGCAGGTCATCGACGCGGCTTAGATCATCCATTGTGATCTGTAATTTGGACAATGTTTCTTTTTTTCTTGACTTGTATTTAGAAATACCGGCTGCCTGTTCGATCATCATGCGCCTGTAATTGTCCTTGTTGTTGAGGAGATCTTCTACCATTCCAAAACCAATAATAGCATAAGTATTACTTCCTACACCTGTATCCACGAATAAAGAATAAATATCTTTCAGCCTGCAGATTACATTGTTAAGTTTGTATTCGCTGTCACCATTCTGATAAAGGGTACGGGTGATCGTAACCTCATTAAATTCAATAGGTAGGAGTTTTTTGTTATTTTCAAAAACAAGTGAAACCTGGGCAAATCCAGCCGGTTTTTTGGTCTTTGTCCCATTGAAGATGACATTTGACATCTTATCCAGCCTTAGTTCTGTGCTTTTTTGTTCCCCCAGTACCCAACGAATTGCATCTACGATATTTGATTTGCCAGTACCATTCGGGCCGACAATACCTGTGACATCTTCATTGAAATGAATGACGGTTTCATTGGCAAAGCTTTTAAATCCTTTTATCTCTAATCTGGAAAAACGCATATTAATACGAAAGTATTAAAAATAAAGGATGTTAGAAAGATTTATATTTGAAAATTATATATGACTGACAGATACCCGACACTAGATACTAGAATCTAGATTCCAGACTCTGGAGTCTAGGCACTAGATACTAGCAAATTAAGATGAACTAGAAGCATTAAATTTCATCTTATAGTAAACTGTCTCTAATGTCCCTGGATATTCTTTACCATAGATTTGTGCAATATTCGCAGAATATATTTGTGATATTTGTGGCATTTTCAATTTTTATTTGACCACAAATCTTCACAAATTATCACAAATGAATTGTGATGGACAATCCTCAAATATTGTTTGTCTAGATTTAACTTCAGCATCACGGGCTATTTTTTCACTCAGATTTGTGCAATATTCGCAGAATATATAGCAGAAACTAGATGCTGGATACTTTTAAAGCTTTTTATTGGTGAATTTAGACATAAAATAAAGCTCAAATCCTGTATACACTAGGTAGTATATAAAAAAAGGAACAACGAAAAACTTATCAGCCGGATTCATCTTTTTAAAATAAACAATGATCAGGCCTGTGCAAAATGTCATTTTGGTTATTACAATAAAAGCAACCAATCCGTTAAATAAATAAAGATTGCTGCTGCGGGACACTATCTGACCTAAAAAGTAAAAAATGAGGGAGAGACTTACAAAAAATATAATACTCAGGATGGAAAAATCTTTATAAGGGATCAGGATTTTGATCTGCATCAGAATTAAATGGAGCAGAGAAGCCAGTAAGGTCACAGCGGTCAAATACAAAAGGAATTTTTTGAAGTCCATACCTAAATGCCTTTCAGAAAGGTTATTGTTTATCTTTCGAAAGCTCTCTTATGATCTTATAAAGGTATGCAGAGGTCAAAACTAAGATAAGGCCCACAGTATAATACCTTGGATTTCCTTCATTGAATGTTCTGTCAAGATAACCTCCCAGCAATACGGATATGACCATTACTGCTACTAATTGAAACCCTAAACTGGAATATCGCAGGTATGCAGTAGATTTTTTTTCAGGACTGGGTATGTTTGGATCCAAAATTTAATATTTATAGATTTAATCTTTCGAAGCCGGCTCTTTTTCTTTTTGTTTTACTCCGCCAGGCAGAGACATAGCGCACCTTACATTGAAAACAGCTCCATTTTCTACAATTAATTTCCCGGTACTTATCTCACCTAAAATGATGGCGGTACTATTGACCTCAAGTATTTCGCTAACATTAAGATTGCCATCCAGCCTACCCTGGATTATGGCTGAAACACACGTAATACTTCCTTCCACACTTCCAGATTCACCTATAATGATCCTTGCATCACACTGGATATTTCCTTTCAGGAATCCATCTATCCTCATATCATTTTTAGCCACGATATCGCCGGAAATGGTAGAGCCAAAACCGATACTATTAATTGAAAATGCTTCCATAGCTGAATTGCTGTTCTTTTTGGAACTGAACATATTAATTTATTGTGACTTACAATTATTTAAGCCTGTTAGAGGAACCTATAAAATAAGTTAGAAAGTTGGGCAATAAACCCCTCTTCTTTCAGGACCACAGATAAGATAACCAAGTGAAAATTCCACTGCTCCGTTATAGTTACTTGCAGGTGTAAGAGTTGAAACATTCAGGTCATAGCTAAATCCTACGGTAAATTGGTTGTAATCCAATCTTGTTGATAGTATGATAGCATCAGTCTCAAGAGCTTTCTGCCAGTGATTGGAGATACGCGCCCAAATACCAAATTGTATAGCCTGACGGCTCCATCTGCTTTTATCTAACCATATTCTTAATGAAGTTCCTCCATTGACCTGAAAAGATGGTCCCTGAAAAAAAGTAACTAAACCTGGTACTAAACTCAGCTGATCTGAAACTGCAAAGTCTCCTCCTGCGTGCCCTGTGATCTTGCTATAAA